>JAEZPL010000831.1 GCA_023413605.1 Pseudomonadota bacterium | reverse complement strand
CGATGGTCGACGCCGTGATTGCCAAGTACAAGCCGCGGCTTGAGGGCAAGAAGGTCATGATCTACGTCGGCGGCCTGCGTCCGCGCCACGTCGTCGACGCCTACCACGACCTGGGCATGGAGATCGTCGGCACGGGCTACGAGTTCGCGCACAACGACGATTACCAGCGCACGCCGCACTACGTGAAGGACGGCACGCTGATCTACGACGACGTCACCGCGTTCGAGCTGGAGAAGTTCGTCGAGGCGATGCGCCCGGACCTCGTCGCGTCGGGCATCAAGGAAAAGTACGTCTTCCAGAAGATGGGCCTGCCCTTCCGCCAGATGCACAGCTGGGACTACTCCGGCCCGTACCACGGCTATGACGGCTTCGCCATCTTCGCCCGCGACATGGACCTCGCGATCAACAACCCCGTGTGGGGCATCATGAAGGCTCCGTTCTGACCGCGGCCTCAGAGAAATAGGAGTATTGCACGATGTCCCACCCCGTTTCCCAGAGCGCCGACAAGGTCATCGACCACTTCACGCTGTTCCGCCAGCCCGAATACAAGGAGATGTTCGAGCGCAAGAAGGCGGAGTTCGAGTACGGCCACTCCGACGAGGAGGTCGCGCGGGTTTCCGAGTGGACCAAGTCCGAAGAGCACAAGGAAAAGAACTTCGCCCGTGAGGCGGTCGTCATCAACCCGACCAAGGCCTGCCAGCCGATCGGCGCGATGTTCGCGGCCCAGGGCTTCGAAGGCACCCTGCCCTTCGTCCACGGCTCGCAGGGCTGCGTCGCCTATTACCGCACGCACCTGACCCGCCACTTCAAGGAGCCGAACTCGGCCGTCTCCTCGTCGATGACGGAAGACGCGGCGGTGTTCGGCGGCCTGAACAACATGATCGACGGCCTGGCCAACGCCTACGCGCTGTACAAGCCGAAGATGATCGCCGTTCTGACCACCTGCATGGCCGAAGTCATCGGCGACGACCTGCAGGGCTTCATCCAGAACGCGAAGAACAAGGACAGCGTGCCGGCGGACTTCCCGGTTCCCTACGCGCACACCCCGGCCTTCGTCGGCAGCCACATCGTCGGCTACGACAACATGATCAAGGGCGTCCTCACGCACTTCTGGGGCACGTCGGAGAACTACGACACGCCGAAGAACGAGACGATCAACCTGATCCCGGGCTTCGACGGCTATGCGGTCGGCAACAACCGTGAACTGAAGCGCATCGCCGGCCTGTTCGGCATCGACATGACCATCCTGTCGGACGTGTCGGACAACTTCGACACCCCGATGGACGGCGAGTACCGCATGTACGACGGCGGCACGACGCTGGAGGCCACGAAGGCGGCCGTCCACGCCAAGGCCACCATCTCCATGCAGGAGTACAACACCCCGTCGACCCTGCAATTCATCAAGGAGAAGGGCCAGCAGGTCGCCAAGTTCAACTACCCGCTGGGCGTCGCGGCGACGGACGAACTGCTCCTGAAGCTGTCGGAACTGTCGGGCAAGCCGGTTCCGGACTCCCTGAAGCTGGAGCGCGGCCGTCTGGTCGATGCCATCGGCGACAGCCACACCCACCTGCACGGCAAGCGCTTCGCCGTCTACGGCGACCCGGACTTCTGCCTGGGCATGTCCAAGTTCCTGATGGAGCTGGGCGCCGAGCCGGTGCACATCCTGTCCACCTCCGGCTCGAAGAAGTGGGAGAAGCAGGTTCAGAAGACGCTGGACGCCTCGCCCTTCGGCAAGTCGGGCAAGGCCTACGGCGGCAAGGACCTCTGGCACCTGCGGTCGCTGCTGTTCACCGACAAGGTCGACTACATCATCGGCAACAGCTACGGCAAGTATCTGGAGCGCGACACCAAGATCCCGCTCATCCGCCTGACCTACCCGATCTTCGACCGGCATCACCACCACCGCTACCCGACCTGGGGCTACCAGGGCGCTCTGAACGTGCTGGTGCGCATCCTGGACCGGATCTTCGAGGACATGGACGCCAACACCAACATCGTGGGCCAGACCGACTACTCCTTCGACCTGATCCGCTGATCGCCGGGGATTGCCGGGTTCCCCCGGCCGGGACGGGGCTTCCATCCTCCCGCCCCGGTCCCTTCCCCGGAAAGCCGGAGGCCGCCGCAAGGCGGTCTCCGGTTTTTCCGTTTGAGGAAACGACCCCTCTCCCATCCCCGATGGGAGAGGGGAATTGGGCGGCATGTCCGAGACCCGACAAATTCCTGCGATTGTCAGCTATCGCACAGCGCCCGCGACAGCGACACGTCAGCAAAATCAACGCCGTAACGGGTGGCACACGCCCTGCATTCCTGCTTCCCAACACGTGCCGATGTCGGCCATGGGCGGGAGAAGGGCATGCTCCGGGAAAAGCTCCAGGATGTCTTCAACGAGCCGGGTTGTGCGACCAATCAGGCCAAGTCGGACAAGGAGCGGAAAAAAGGCTGCTCCAAGGCGCTGAAGCCGGGGGCCGCGGCGGGTGGCTGCGCCTATGACGGCGCGATGATCGCGCTTCAGCCGATCGCCGACGCAGCGCACCTCGTGCACGGGCCGATCGCCTGCCTCGGCAACTCGTGGGACAACCGCGGGACCAAATCGTCGGGCTCGCAGCTCTACCGTACGGGCTTCACCACCGACCTGTCGGAACTCGACATCATCCACGGCGGCGAGAAGAAGCTCTACAAGGCCATCAAGGAAGTCATCCAGCAGTACGACCCGCCGGCCGTCTTCGTCTACCAGACCTGCGTGCCCGCCATGATCGGCGACGACATCGAGGCGGTCTGCAAGTTCGCGGCGAAGAAGCTGGGCAAGCCGGTGATCCCGGTGATGGCGCCGGGCTTCGTCGGGTCGAAGAACCTGGGCAACAAGCTGGCCGGCGAGACTCTGCTCGACCACGTCATCGGCACCATGGAGCCGGAGGTCACCACCCCGACCGACCTCTGCATCGTCGGCGAATACAATCTGGCCGGCGAGTTGTGGCTGGTGAAGCCTCTGCTCGACGAGATCGGCGTCCGCCTGCTGTCCTGCATCTCCGGCGACGCGCGCTATCACGAGGTGGCGCAGGCGCACCGGGCGCGGCTGACCATGGTGGTCTGCTCCCAGGCGCTGGTGAACGTCGGCCGCAAGATGCAGGAGCGCTGGGGCATTCCCTACTTCGAAGGCTCCTTCTACGGCGTGTCGGACATGTCGGACACGCTGCGCACCATGGCCCGCATGCTGGTGGAGCGCGGCGCGGACAAGGCCATCATCGACCGTGCGGAGGGCGTGATCGCCCGCGAGGAAAGCCGCGTGTGGCGGCGCCTCGCCCCCTACAAGCCGCGCTTCGAAGGCAAGCGCGTTCTGCTGTTCACCGGCGGCGTGAAAAGCTGGTCGATGGTCAACGCGCTGGAAGGCGCCGGGCTGACCATCGTCGGCACCTCCACCAAGAAATCCACCAAGGAAGACAAGGACCGCATCCGCAAGATGAAGGGCGAGGAGTTCCACCAGTGGGACGACCTGAAGCCCCGCGACATCCACAAGATGCTGAAGGACAGCCAGGCCGACATCCTGATGTCCGGTGGCCGGTCGCAGTTCATCGCGCTGAAGGCCAAGGTGCCGTGGCTGGACCTGAACCAGGAACGCCACACCGCCTTCGCGGGCTACGACGGCATCGTCAACCTGTGTGAGGAAATCGACAAAACCCTGTCGAACCCGATCTGGCGGCAGGTCCGGCTTGCTGCGCCCTGGGAAACCAAGTCGGGGGAGGCCTGAGCCATGGGCAACATCCAGCGCTTCCCCCACTCCGCCAAGGCGGCCTCCACCAACCCGCTGAAGATGAGCCAGCCGCTGGGCGCGGCGCTCGCCTTCCTCGGCGTGGACAACTGCCTGCCGGTGTTCCACGGCAGCCAGGGCTGCACCGCCTTCGGGCTGGTCCTGCTGGTGCGGCATTTCCGCGAGGCCATCCCGCTCCAGACCACCGCCATGGATCAGGTGTCCACCATCCTCGGCGGCTACGACAACCTGGAACAGGCCATCCGCACCATCCACGAGCGCAACAAGCCCGCCCTGATCGGCGTCGCCACCACCGGCGTCACCGAAACGAAGGGCGAGGACATGGCGGGCCAGTACAAGACCTTCCGCCAGCGCAACCCGGCGCTGGACGGGCTGAAGCTGGTCTTCGCCAACACGCCGGACTTCAGCGGCGGCTTCGAGGACGGCTTCGCCGCCGCCGTGACCGGCATCGTGGAGGAGATCGTCCAGCCCGCCACCGCCACGGTGAAGGGACAGGTCAACGTGCTGGCCGGCTGTCACCTGACGCCCGGCGACGTGGAGGAGCTGCGCGACATCATCGAGGGCTTCGGCCTGACGCCGATCTTCCTGCCCGACCTGTCGCTGTCCATGGCCGGCCGCCAGCCGGACGACTTCAAGGCCACGTCGCTCGGCGGCGTGACGGTGGACCAGATCGCCGCCATGGGTGCATCGGAAGCCACGCTGGTGATCGGCGAGCACATGCGCGTGGCCGCCGCGGCGCTGGAGCTGAAGACCGACGTCCGCACCATCGTCTTCGACCGGCTGACCGGGCTGGAGGCGTCGGATCGCTTCGTCCGCATGCTGTCGGAGCTGTCCGGCCGCCCCGTGCCGGCGCGGCTGCGCCGCCAGCGCGAGACGCTGGTCGATGCGATGCTCGACGGACACTTCTTCTTCAGCCGCAAGCGCATCGCCGTGGCGCTGGAACCCGACCTGCTGGTCGCCGTCACCGGCTTCCTGGCGGACATGGGCGCGCGGGTGGTTGCCGCCGTGTCGCCCACCCAGGCGGCGGTTCTGGAAAAGCTGCGGGCAGAGACGGTGATGGTCGGCGACCATTCGGACGTCGAGACGCTGGCGCGCGATTCCGACCTGATCGTCTCGAACTCGCACGGGCGCCAGGGTGCGGCGCGCATCGGCGTGCCGCTGCACCGCATGGGACTGCCGATGTTCGACCGGCTGGGCGCCGGGCTGAAGGTCTGCGTCGGCTACCGGGGCACCCGCGAGCTTCTGTTCGAGATCGGCAACCTGTTCCTGTCCCGCGAGATGGACCACGACGAGCATGGTCATGGCCACGCTCATGGACAGGATCACGGCCACACCTGCGGGGGCGGGTCATGCGGATGCAGCGCCGGCTGAGTTTGGTGGGCGGCGGTTTGGTGGGCGGCAAGGAGCCCAGAGGAGGATTCATGAAGGTCGCTTTCTGCACCCAGGACATGCAGCACGTCGACGCGCATTTCGGCTGGGCCAAGAACATCGTGGTCTACGAAGTGGACAAGGCCGGCTATGCGCTGGTCGAGACCATGCAG
>JAEZPL010000824.1 GCA_023413605.1 Pseudomonadota bacterium | reverse complement strand
GGTATGGCCGCGGCGCGCGGCGGCACGATGATGCTCGGCCGCTGGACCCAGGGGCTGCGTCAGGCCATGCAGGCGCAGCCCGGTCACGAAAATGTGTTCAGCGCGCTGCGCCGCGCCGCCTATTGCGTGGACCCGGAACGTGGGGAAGGCGGCGTCCTGTTCGTCAGCGCGGGCGTCGACGCCCGCCGCCCGCTCACCCACCAGGGCGACGCCTTCTGGTGGGGCACGGCCGGTTTCGCCACGATGTCAGCGCCTTACGGCGGATTTTCCCGCGTCGTCCGCGGTTATGACCCGGCCGGGCGCGGGGTGGCGGTGACGGAGTTCACGGCCACATTGGACGGCGGCTGCGGACATGGTGGGCACCTCGTGTGCGGGTGTCTGTCTCCTTCGGGTGAGATCCTGGACCTGTTCCAGGTTTGAACCATCTCCCCTTTCTCTACCTGGCTTACCCATCCAACGGACTCCCGCCACCGATTCCCTTCCGGCGGGAATGATCCGACGCGCCCTGCTTTGCGTATCATGCTGCAACAGGGCGAGGTAACGGCTGTTGTCCCAACCGTCGGCATCCCGTGAAGAACCGACGGACCATCGGACCCAAGGGCTCACCCCTGTGGTGTGCCCCTTGAAAAAAGTCCGGGCCAAGGATGATCGCAGCCTAAGACGGGGCCGCCCAGACGGGAAGGAAGGGACGGATGGCTTATATCGACGATCCCGAGACTCAGCGCGCGAACCTGAGTTTCATCAAGGCCTCCATGCGTGAGCCTCTGCTGACTCGTGACCACGAATTCGAACTTGCCCGAAAATGGCGCGAGGCGGGTGACGAGCGGGCGCTCCATGAGCTTGTGCGGGCCTACACACGGCTGGTGGTGGCCACGGCGGCGCGTTTCCGCAACTACGGCCTGCCCATGGGCGACCTCGTCCAGGAGGGCAATGTCGGGCTGATGCAGGCGGCCAGCCGCTTCGAACCGGACCGCGAGGTGCGTTTTTCCACCTACGCGGCCTGGTGGATCCGCTCCGCCATGCAGGACTACATCCTGCGCAACTGGTCGATCGTGCGCACCGGCACGACCGCCGCCCAGAAATCGCTGTTCTTCAACCTGCGGCGTCTGCGCGCCCGCATCGAAAGCCTCAGCCAGGGCCAGAGCGGCGGCGGCGGCGGAAGCATGACCAAGGAAGGCCGCGAGTGGATCGCCGGCGAACTCCAGGTCGACGTGACCGAGGTCGAGGCGATGGAGATGCGCCTGTCCGCCTCGGACCAGTCGCTGAACTCCCCGGTAGCCGACGGTTCCGACGAGGACTGGCAGGACTTCCTGGCCGACCAGCGCCCCTCGCCGGAAGAGGTGGTGATCGGCATGCGCGACAGCCGCACCCGGTCGCAATGGCTGGCCGAGGCGCTGGGCGAACTGTCCCCGCGCGAGCGGACCATCATCCAGGAACGCCGCCTGCGCGAGGAAGGCGCCACGCTGGAGGAGCTTGGCCGTGAATTGGGCGTCAGCAAGGAACGCGTCCGGCAGCTCGAACACCGGGCCCTGCTGAAGCTCCGCCAGTCCATGCTGAAGCGCGTGGAAGGCTACGACGATCTTCTGGCGGATGCGTGAGTGCGAACTCATTCTCTCCACTCCGGGGAGAGGGCAGGGGCCCGCGAAGCGGGAAGGGTAAGGGTCGTGCAAGGATCGAAGCGCTGAACCCGCACGGCCCTCAACCCGGCCCTCAGCGGATGCCATGGGCATGCGCCTGATGCCGTCAGCGCTGGCCACAGGCCAGCGCGAGATGCCCTCCGGGCCACCCTCTCCCGGGGCCTCTCCCGGGGCGGGAGAGGGATTTGAGGCGTCTGTTGCCTACGCCTTCTCCTCCTCCTTCACCGCTCCGTCCGGCGCGTCCTCCTCCAGGGACACGCGCCAGACTTCCGTGGAGCCGGTACGGCCGCGCAGGGGCTGGCCGCCCAGGCAGTCCAGCGGGGCGGCGCCGTCGCCCTGGAAGGCGGTGGCGGCGCTGGACAGCACGATGACCTCGGCATCGCCCTGAAGGCTGGAGGCCAGCTCCTCGATGCGGGCGGCGATGTTCACCGTGTCGCCGACGATCGTGTAGTTGATGCGGCTTTCCGAACCGATGTTGCCCACCACCACCGGGCCGGAATGCAGGCCGATGCGCACGCGGATCGGCGGACGGCCCTCCACCTCGCGGCGGCGATTGTCGGCGTGGACCGTCCGGGCGATGGCGTGCGCGGCGCGCAGTGCGCGGGCGGCGTGGTCCGGCTGCTCCTCCGGCGCGCCCCAGAAGGCCATGATGGAGTCGCCGATGAACTTGTCCACCGTGCCGCCCTCCGCTTCGATGCAGGCGGCCAGCTTGGTGAAGTGCTCGTTCAGCAGGGCCGCCGTGTCGGCCGCCCCCATGTGCTCGGCCATGCGGGAGAAGCCGCGGATGTCGGTGAACATCACCGTCACCTCACGCTCCTCCGAATTGAAGGCCGAATTGAACGCGCCTTGGGAGCCGCGCTGGTGCATCAGGCGCAGCACCAGAGCCTTCGGCACGTAGGTCTCGAACCAGCGCAGGCCGGCGACCATCGCGTTGAAGGCGGTGGCGGCGCGCGACAGTTCGCGCAGGCGGGAATCCGGCAGGTCGGGGATGGTGCGGAAATCGAAGGTACGGACCCGGTCGGCGACCTCGGCCAGCCGCGCCACCTGCGCGCTGATGCGCCGGCCGACCAGCAGCGCCACCGCCACCGAGATCAGCAGGATGCCCAGCCCGGCCGCCGCCGTGGTGTAGAGGCGGCGGACTTCGGCGTCCGCCTCGTTCGCGCGGAAGCTGATGCCGATGATCCAGTCGTGCTGCCCATAGCCGGCCATGCTGCGCATCAGGAACAGGTAATCCTCGTCCAGCACGTTGACGATGCGGCCCTCGATTCGCTTCTTCAGCGCCTGCACCGGCCGCCCGTCCGTCCACAGCGTGGCGAGCGCCGGGTCGGCCACCTGATCCACGCGCGGCAGCGGCGGCCCGTCGGTCTTGTTGGAGAAGTCGAACTTCATGCCGGCCAGCGACGGATGGGCCAGCACATGCTGCCGGTCGAACAGGACGAAGGCGTTCAGCCCCTGTTCCACGTACAGCGTGGACAGGAAGCGCGACAGGTCGCCCAGCGACACGCCGACCACCACCTGCCCCAGATAGCGCCCGTTGCGCCGCACCGGCTGGAACAGCGTGACGAAGCTGGTGCCCGCCTCCTTGGACCACAGCGGGTCGGCCCAGACGGCGGTGGTGCGGTCGGCGCCGTTCGCCAGTTCGGGCGCCACGACCGGCTCGCCGCGCAGATCCTCCGGGCCGATGTGCAGCCCGTTGCCGAAACGATCGGCGCGCAGCCCGGTGCGGTCCGGGCGGAAGAAGGCGATGCCGGTGACATCGGGCGCGCCGGCCAGCGCGCCGCGCAGCGTGTCCTGCAGGCTGCGCTCGTCGGCCGGGTCAAGCTCCCCCCGCTCCATCAATCCGGCTACGAAACGAGCCATGTCGCGCGCAGGGTTCAGCTGGTTGCGCACGCGCACCTCCACGCCCGACAGGGCAAGGTCGGCGCGGTCGTTCAGCAGGGTGAAGGTGTTCCGGCCGGCGCTGACCAGACCCAGCACCAGCACGCTGGCCACCGCCAGCAGCATCAGCGACCCGAAACCGGCCACCAGTACGGCCGCGATGGGCAGGCGCGTACGCGCCCGCACCCAGGCGGCCAGCCTGGCCCGCCGGTGAGGGGTTCTTTTTCCGGCCCTTTTGGACTGCCCGGACCTGTGGGGATGCTGCGCGGGTGAGTGGTCAGCCATGGGGGCAAGCGTACAGACGCACGCGGGCGTCGGCAATTGGCCAACACGCCGCGTCCCTCAACGATCACTCCGGTTAACAGGAAGTTTAACGGGTTGTCAGCCCGCGATGATCTTCACTTTTCGGCCGGGCTGGATGGGCGTTCCGGGCGGGAGGTCGTTGATGATCCGGAACAATTCCTCGGCATAGGGCTCCTGCGGCATCTGCCGGACGAATCCTTCCACGCTGTCGCCGGGACGGGCCGTCACCACCCGTACGCGCCGGGGCTGGAGTGCCGCGGCCTCCTGCCGGCCGAGGCGGCGGAAGCTGCCGGCGGTCTGCTGGAACGCCGGGTCGAGCCGGCCGAGCGTGCCGCTGGGGGCCAGGAAGGTGAAGCGGTACATGGTGTCGTTGCCGGCGCGCACCGCCACCAGACGTACGTCCACGGCGCCGCTGTCGGTTTCCCCGCGCGTCACGGCGGTGGCCGCCGGCATGCCGTTGACGGCGAAGCTCTGGACATTCTGCAACGGGGCGCCCTTCGCCCAGACGCCCGCCATGTAGCGGGCCGGGTCGCCCGCCCCCTGCGCCGGCCCGCCGTCGAAGACGATGGCGCCGCCGTTCTGGCCCTTGGCGATCACCTGTTCGGCCCCGTTCAGCAGGGCGAAGCCCGGCGGCACGTCGAAGGCGACGCCCAGGCCGGGGTGGGCGAAGGTGCGCCCGCGCACGAAGCCGTTTTCCGGGCTGTCGCCGTAGATGGTGCCGTCAATGGCGGCCATGTAGGGCTCCACCGGCCGGGCGCCGCCGGGAGGCAGCTTGCGGGCGATGGCCGCCGCCTCCTCGACGCGGTTGGCGGTCTGCGGGTGGGTGGCGAAGAAATCGAAGCCGGCTTCCTCCGCGCCCTTGCCGGCGCGCAGGCCTTCATACTGGCTGTCGCGGCGCATGGTCTCCAGGAAGGTCGCCACGGCGAAGGGATCGTAGCCCGCGCGCTCCAGGAACTCGATCCCCAGCCGGTCGGCTTCCGACTCCTGCCCGCGGGAATATTTGGCAAGCAACGCCGTGCCGCCGACGTTGGCCAGCTGCGCCAGCTCCGGGCTGCCCAGAACGAGACCGATGCCGGCCGCCAGAAGCCCGGCGATGGTCTGGCCGGTCTGCCGCTCGCGGGTGTGGTGGGCGACGACGTGTGCGATCTCGTGCCCCAGCACGCCCGCCACCTCCGCCTCGTCCTTCGCCAGCGCCAGCAGGCCGCGCGTGACGTAGATATAGCCGCCGGGCAGTGCGAAGGCGTTCACCACGTCGCTGTCCAGCACGGTGAAGGTCCAGGGGCCGGGCCGGCCGGTCTGGGCGGCGAGCTTCTGCCCGATGCGGTCGATGTAGGCCTGGAGCCGCTGGTCCTTGTAGGCCCCGCCGAACTGGGCGAGGATCTTCGGATGCTCCTGCGCGCCGATGGCCTCCTCGTTGCCGCCGAGCAACTGGGCGCTGGCCGGCGCGCAGGCGGAGGTGAGCAGCATGGCCGCCATCAGAGCGGCGGCAATTCGGCGCAGCGGAGCGGGTCGGACCGGCTTGCGTTCAGGGTGCATGGGGCATCATACCGGAAGTGTTCCTGCCGAATTCAAACTCGGTCACTGGCCCGTTGTTCCATGCCTCATCCTTTCCTGCTGGGCCCTTTCCTTCTGGGCCGACGGTTTTTCCTGCTTCTCGGCGTGCTGATGCTGATGGCCGCGTCGCCGGTGGAACGGCTGCGGGTGGCCGCGGTCATCGACGGCGACACTCTGGAACTGGAGGATGGGCGCCGCCTGCGGCTCGCCGGCATCGAGACCGCCAAGCCGCCCGCCAGCGGCGGTGTGGATGCGGAGCCCGGCCGGCGCTGGCCGCTTGCGGAGGCGGCGACCGCCGCGCTGACGGAACTGGCGCTCGGACGGGAACTGACCATCCACGGTGAGGGCCGCAGGGAGGCGCACACCGACCGCCACGGCCGGCTTGTGGCCCAACTGGTGCGGGATGACGGGCTGTGGCTGCAAGGCGAACTGCTGGCGCGCGGCCACGCCCGCGTGCACACCCAGCCGGACACGCGCGCACTCGCCCGCGAGATGCTGGCGGTGGAGGCCAAGGCGCGTGCGGCGGAGCGCGGCATCTGGCGCACCCGCGTCTACGCCGTGCGCCCGGCCGAGCCGGACGCGCTGCTGCGCGTCCGCGACAGCTTCCAGATCGTGGAGGGCCGCGTGCTGCGCGTCACCAAGGCGGGGAACGAGGCGTACCTTGACTTCGGCGAGGACTGGCGGACGGACGTGACCGTGCATATCGCCCGCGGTCCCCTGGGCGATGTCCGGAAGGCCGGCATCGATCCGCTGTCGTACGAGGGGCGCACCGTCCGCGTGCGCGGCTGGGTCGGGTTGCGCAGCGGCCCGATGATCGAGATCACGCACCCCGAACAGATCGAGCGGGTCGAGGACGGGCCCGGACCGGTCGCCCGCGCGCCCGCCCTATCCCAAGATGTGTCCCGCAATGCGTCCCGGATTTTGCCTCAGGACAAGGCGCCCGCCCCGCGGGAGGATGCCGGGGAAGAGGACATGGAATAGGCCCGCAACAGAACAGGCCCGGCACACGGTCGCCGCCTCAATCGTCGCCGCCTCAATCGTCATAGATCACGCGAGCCTGTGGCGAAAAGGGGGGATGGGCCCTACACTGAACAGGCTGGATTCACAGGACCAACCCATGCCCCGAAGCGAGCTTTTTCCGCCCATCGATCCCTTCCAGACGGGTGTCCTTCCCGTCGACGACATCCACACCCTTTATTGGGAGCAGTCGGGCAATCCGCGCGGCGTGCCGGTGCTGTTCCTGCACGGCGGTCCGGGCGCCGGGGCATCCCCCACGCATCGGCGCTTCTTCGACCCCAGCCACTACCGCATCATCATCATGGACCAGCGCGGGGCGGGACGCTCCACGCCGCTGGGCGAGGTGCGGCGCAACAGCACGGAACTTCTGGTGGACGACGCGGAGCGCCTGCGCCGCCACCTGGGGGTGGAGCGCTGGATGCTGTTCGGCGGCTCCTGGGGATCGACGCTGGCGCTGGCCTACGCGCAGACTCATCCGGAGCGTTGCCTGGGCCTGATCCTGCGCGGCATCTTCCTGATGCGGAAGGTGGAGATCGACTGGTTCCTCCAGTCCATGCGCACGATCTTCCCGGAAGCCTGGGCCGCCTTCGTCGGCCACATCCCGGAGGCCGAGCGCGGCGACCTGCTGGAGGCCTACTGGAAGCGGCTCGACTCGCCCGACGCGGCGACCCGCATGGCCGCCGCCCGGACCTGGAGCATGTATGAGGGCTCCTGCTCCTCCCTGCTGCCCTCGCCGGAGCTGATCGCGACGAGCGCCGAGGACACCCATGCCCTGGGCCTCGCCCGCATCGAGGCGCACTATTTCCGCGCCAACCGCTTCACGCCGGAAGACAAGCTGCTGCGCGACGTGCACCGCATCCGTCATCTGCCGGGCACGATCATCCAGGGCCGCTACGACATCGTGTGCCCGATCGCCACCGCCGACGAACTCCGCCGCGCCTGGCCGGAAGCCGACTACCGCGTGGTGCCGGACGCCGGGCATTCGGCCATGGAACCCGGCATCCGCGCCGCCCTGGTCCAGGCGACGGAACGGTTCAAGGACTATCGGTAGGGAGCTGCCGGTAGGGGGATGCGGGCGGTAGGGGACTGCGGGGCACATATACGCGAATCGCTCAGGCTGCGCCACCGCTCCCCCTTGCGTTGCGGCCTGGCGGCGCGTATAACCCTGCGCTCCAACGGGCGGCGAGGCCGGGCCTGAGGCCCAGGGCATGCCCAACCGCCAAGTTAGGAACATCCAACGCAAGGATCGAAAATGCCCAAGATGAAGACGAAGAGCGGCGCCAAGAAGCGCTTCAAGGTGACCGCGTCCGGTAAGGTCCGCGCCCAGGCTGCTTTCAAGCGCCACTGCCTGGAGCACAAGTCCCCGACGATGAAGCGCAACGCGCGCGGCATGATGACCCTGGCCGAGCCGGACCAGAAGATCGTGCTGAAGAACTGGCTGCGCAACGCCTGATACTGAAGGGATTTGAACCATGGCTCGTGTTAAGCGCGGCGTCACCACGCACGCCCGTCACCGCAAGATTCTGAAGCTCGCCAAGGGCTATCGCGGCCGCAATTCCAAGAATTTCCGGATTGCGATCGAGAAGGTCGAAAAGGCCCTTCAATACGCCTACCGCGACCGCCGCAACAAGAAGCGCGATTTCCGCGGCCTGTGGATCCAGCGCATCAACGCCGGCGTCCGCCAGTACGGCCTGACCTACTCGCGCTTCATCAACGGCATCAAGCTGGCCGGCATCGAGATCGACCGCAAGGTCCTGTCGGATCTGGCGGCGCGGGAGCCGGAGGCCTTTAAGGTCATCGTCGATCAGGCCCAGGCCGCTCTCGCCTCCAAGGCCGCCGCGTAAGGTCTCCGCAATCGCGGAGCCCCGATAGGCGCCAGACACGAAAGAAGG
>JAEZPL010000814.1 GCA_023413605.1 Pseudomonadota bacterium | reverse complement strand
GTGTAGCCCATCTGGGCGTAGCGGCAGCCCGTGACGTGGGTGGAGGGGGTGGCGATGCCGCCGCCGCAACGGCACAGCCCGTCCGCCGCGACGGATGCCGCGCGATGCTCCTCCGCCATCAGCAGGCGCGCGATGTTGACCTTGCCGCCCGCGATGTGGCTGTGGATGTCGATGGCGCCGGCCATCACCACGTGGCCTGTGAGGTCGTGGACCTCGTCCGGAGTGGCCCCGGGGCCGGGATCGGCGACGATACGCCCGTCCTGCACGAACAGGTCGCCCACCGTGCCGTCGCGCCCGCTGGCCGGATCGTAGATGCGGCCTCCGGCGAGTTTCGTCAGCATGCGGAGGCCTCCTGCGGCAGCGCGCCGGAGATGGCGGCGGCGATGGCGGTCAGCACGGCGGCAACGTCGGGAAGCCCGCGGTCGATCAGGGAACCCGTCCGCAGGGCGACCACCGTGTCGCCGCGGAAGACGTGGGCGGGATGGTCGATGCCCGGCGTGCCGATGGGGATGAACACGGACGGCTCCGTGGCGAAGACGGTCCCCGGCGGGGCCAGGACGACGACCGTCTTCCCCGCCGGGAAGGTTGGAACCTCCGCCCGGAAGGCGGACATCCAGAGGATGAGGTCCGCCGTTTGCGCATAGCGCGCCCAGGCGAAGCGGTAGGGATCGTGCATAGCCACCCCACCGGCCAGCGCGGTGCGCAGGGGCACGCCGAATTGCCAGGTGCAGACCTGGTTGGCGCCGACCACATTGTCGTGCCCCGCCAGCGGCAGGCCGGCGCAGCGGGTGTGCCGGTTGACCTCGCGCACCAGCCGGACCAGCCGTTCCACCGTCAGGTCGGCGTGCGGTCCGTCGAAGGCGGCAGCGCTCCACGCCACGACGACGTAGCGGGCGTTGCGCAGGCGGCCGGCCAGCGCCGCGATGCCGTCCGCCGGGATGCCGCCTGCGGCCGTCGCCGTGGCCGGGTCGGGCAGAGCCTCGCACAGCGCCGCCGCAGCCTCCCCCACCCGCGCGGAATCGCCGGGCAGGACCGTGACGGGAAGGCTTGCCAGAGTGGTCCGCGTGGCGTCCAGCGGTTCGCCGCCCAGGAACACCACCTCGCGCGCCGCCGGATGCTGGAAGGCGGGCGATGGCGCGACCCAGCGCTCGTACAGGCGCGGGTGGAAGGCCGCCGGATCCGGACCGGCGACCAGCAGCAGGTCGCAGCGGTTGCGCAGTTCGGCCAGCGTCGTCGCGATCCAGCCCGTGCGCTGAAGCACCGCGAGGTTGCGGTACAGCCCCTCCGACAGTTCGTGATCCACGACCGCGCCCACGCGCTCGGCCAACGCCAGCGCGGCCCGCACGCCGTCCACGTCGGCACCCAGCCCGGCCACCAGAGGCGCGCGGCTGGCGGCCAGCGCGTCGGCCGCAGTCTGCACAGCGTCCTTCAGAACGACGGGGTTGCCGCCGACCCGCGGCGGCTCGGCCGGCGGGGTGTGGGCGAAACGGTCGCGGGCGATCGGGCAGTCGGTGGAGCGCACCGCCAGACCGCCCGCTTTAATCTCGCCCGCCTCCACCTCAATGGTCAGGTCGTCGCAGCAGAGGCCGCAGAACGGGCACACGACGTCGTGATGGGTTGCCGGAGGATTCACCATCTCCGCGCCGTCAGTCGTATTTGATGTAGGCGAAGCGCGGATCGTCCTTGGGCGTCCCTTCCAGCGCGCCACCCTCCTTGGCGGGTTGCCACTGGACGACCTCCTCGATCTTGCGGGCGAGTTCGAAGTCCTTGTCCGTGATGCCTTTCGCCGTGTGCGTCTTCAGGCGCACCTCCACCCATGCGTAAGAGGCGGTGAGATCGGGATGGTGCCACGCGGCCTCGGCCAGATGACCGACCGCGTTGATCACCATCAACGTGCCCTTCCAACTGTTCGTCTTGTATTTCCGGCGTATCCAACCATCCTCAAGACGCCAACGCGGCAATATTTGCGTCAGGCGCTCCTCGATTTCAGCGTCGGAATAGGTCTTTTCCTGAACCGCGGCCATGTCTTCCTCCCCGGAACGACCGAACAGTCCTCACCCCGAAAGAGGTATATACTATTGGATTGGGGTGTTTTTTTGACACAAGATTATCATGATCAAAAAAACGACGCAACTTTCCTTGAACAAATGAGGTTCTCATGCCTCGTGGCGTCGATGACGTGGGGGAAGTGCGGGTTACGGCGCCCGCTCGGTTGCATCTCGGTTTCCTCGACATGAACGGCGGGCTGGGGCGCCGGTTCGGCAGCCTCGGCCTGACGCTGGACGGGCTGGCGACGACCATCCGCGCATGCCCCGCCGACCGCCTGCGCGCGTCCGGCCCCTCGGCGGAGCGCGTGCTGAAGGCGGCACAGGCGGTGTGTGCGCGGTTCCGCTGGCCGGCCTGTGCGGATCTGGTGGTGGACGAGGCCATTCCGGACCATGTCGGCCTCGGCTCCGGCACGCAATTGGGCTTGGCGGTCGGCATGGCGCTGGCGCATCTGCATGGGCGCTCGCTGACCGTCCGCCGCTTGGCCGCAGAGCTTGAACGGGGCGCACGGTCCGGCATCGGAATCGGCGCGTTCGAGCAGGGCGGCGTCATCCTGGACGGCGGGCGCGGGCAGATCGACGAACCGCCGCCCATCATCGCCCGCCTGCCCTTTCCGGAGCCCTGGCGGGTCCTGCTGATCCTGCACCGCGACGGCCAGGGCCTGCACGGCACCGCCGAGGTCCAGGCATTCCGGGCGCTGCCTCCCTTTCCGGCGGAGCGCGCCGGGCATCTGTGCCGCTTGATGCTCATGGCGGCGCTGCCGGCGCTGGCCGAAGGCGACGCGGACCGCTTCGGGCAAGCGGTGGGGGAATTGCAGCGCACGGTGGGCGACCATTTCGCCCCGGTCCAGGGCGGGCGCTTCACCAGCACTGAGGTGGGCGACGCCCTGTCCTGGCTGGAATCCGAAGGCATTCCCGGCGTCGGGCAGAGTTCCTGGGGGCCGACGGGTTTTGCCATCGTCGGCGATGCCAGACGGGCGGAAGCCCTGCTGGCCGAGGCCCGGCGCCGCTGGGCCGGCGGGCCGCTGGAGTTCCGCCTGTGCCGGGGCCGCAACGACGGCGCCGCCGTGGACGGCGCGCCTGTGACCTTCGCCACGGATCGCGCCGCCGGTCGAGCGGCGCTGCGGACCTCGTAACACGGCACCCCATCCGCAGGAGGAGCCCGATGGCTGCACCCTACGTCCTGCACATGCTGACACCGCTGAAGCACGTCAGCCCCTTCGACGTCAACATGGCCGCCGACGCCGGCATCACGACCCTGTTCCCCTACACGGAGATCGAGCCGGGGGAGGTCACCGGCATCACCCAGGACGCCATGTTCTCCCGCGATCCGGCCAACGCCGCGCGGACCGGGCTGTTCATCGGCGGGCGCGACGCGATCCAGGCGCTGGACATGATGGACGCGGCGCGCAAGGCCATGTTCCCGCCCTTCACCATTTCCGTCATGGTGGATCCGTCCGGCGCTTTCACCACGGCCGGCGCCATGGTCGCGGTCGTGGACCGCGCGCTGCGCCGCAACCGTGCGGAGGGGATCAAGGGCCTGAACGTGCAGGTCTATGGCGCGACCGGCGTGGTCGGCGGGACGGCGGCGGTGATCGCGGCCCTGGGCGGCGCACGGGTCACCCTGGTCAGCCACCGCGGCCTGTCGGGGGTGGAGCCCAAGGCAGAGGACTTCCGCCGCCGTTTCGGCGTCGAACTGGCCTGCGCCGACGCGCCGGACGACGCGTCCAAGGAAAAGCTGCTGGCGGATGCGGAGGTCGTGTTCGCCTGCGGACGCGCCGGGATGCAGATCCTGTCGACGCGCAATCTCGCCGGGGCGGGCCGGCTGCTGGCGGCGGCGGACATCAACGCCGTCCCGCCATCGGGGATCGAGGGCGTCGCGGCCAAGGACGACGGCGCGCCGCTGCCCGGCGGGCATGGCGTCGGCATCGGCGCGCTGGCGGTCGGCACCGTCAAGTTCCGGGTCCAACACGCCCTGCTGAAGCGCCTCGCCGAGGCGGACAAGGCCGTGTACCTGGATTTTCGCGATGCCTACGATGTCGCCCGCGACCTCGCCGGCTGAGCGCCCGGACTCCACGCCGGACATCGTCGTGGCCGCGCTGTCCGCCCGGTCACTCGCCTCCGCAGCGCGGCGTGCCGGCCGACGGCCGGCGGCCATCGACCTGTTCGGCGACCAGGACACCCGCAGCGCCGCCGCTCCCTGCATCCGCCTTCCCTGCCACGGCCTGCGCCTGGACGGTGACGCCCTGCTGGATGCCTTGGCGCGGCCGGAACTGCGTAGCCTGCCGCTGGTGTTTGGGGCCGGGTTCGAGGACGATCCGGCCCTTCTGGCGCGCATCGCCGAAGACCGGCCGGTTCTGGGCAACACGGCGAAAGTCGTCGCCCGCATCAAGGATCCCTTCGCCTTCGCCACGACCCTGGACGAACTCGGCATCCCGCATCCCACGGTGACGCGGAGGCTGGACGGGCGACCGGACGGCCATCTGCTGAAACGGACCGGCGGCAGCGGCGGCGGCCACATCGCGCCGGCCACTGTGACGGTTGCACCGCCGGGATACTATTTCCAGCGGCGGCTTGTGGGCCATGCGGTGTCCGCCCTCTTCCTCGCGGACGGGCAACGGGCTGTGATCGTCGGACTGAGCCGGCAGTGGGCCTCCCCCACCGCCGAAGCGCCGTACCGCTACGGCGGAGCCGCCGGCCCCCTGCGCGTTTCCCGTCGCCTGTCCGGGGCGCTGCCCGAGATGATGAGCCGTCTCGCGGCAGCGTTCGGGCTGGTGGGGCTGAACAGCGCCGACCTGCTGCTCAACGCGGACGGCTTCCATCTGCTGGAGGTCAATCCCCGTCCGGGCGCGTCGCTGGACGTCTTCGACCGGGAGCCCATGCCGCCCCTGTTCGGCTTGCACCTCGACGCCTGCGCCGGCCGCCTGCCCGAACATCTGCCCGTGCTGCCGGATTGCCGCGCGGCCGAGGTCTTTTACGCCGCCGATCCTGTTCTCATCGACGAAGGCACCCGTTGGCCTGCCCGGGTACCTGCCTGGGTGGCAGACCGCCCGACGCTCCCGGCCCGCATTGCGGCGGGCGAGCCGGTCTGCACGGTGCTGGCGGAAGGGGCCGGCATCCGGGCGGCGCGATGCCGGGTGCAGCAGCGGCGGCGACGCGTGGCGGCTGGCCTGCGGGCGGCCCTAACAATGGAGACAGGGGCATGACCCACGATCAACGCCCGAGCCTCGCGGCCCTCTCGGCCCCGCTGGTGG
>JAEZPL010000801.1 GCA_023413605.1 Pseudomonadota bacterium | reverse complement strand
TGCCGGACAGGCCGCCGGCTTCCGAGCGCAGCGGCTCCGGAATCTCAGCCGGGCGGGCGATCGTGGTGTTGGAGACGATCAGCCCGTCGATGCCCGATTCCAGCGCCACGGCGGCGATGTCGGCCTTGTCCTCGTCGGTCAGATCGGGGGCGATCTTCAGCAGGACCGGCGGATTCCGGACCAGCTTGCAGGACGCCCGCGCGTCCAGCACGCGGCCCAGCAGGGTGCGCAGCGGGTCGCGCCCCTGGAGCGCGCGCAGGCCCGGCGTGTTGGGGGACGAGACGTTGACGACCAGATAATCAGCCAGCGCCGCGACGCGGCGGACGCCGATCACGTAGTCGTCGGCGGCCTCCACCGTGTCCTTGTTCTTGCCCAGGTTGGCGCCGACGATGCCCGGCGCCTTGCGGCCGCCCGACAGGCGGCGCTCCAGCCGCTCGGCAAAGGGCTCCAGCCCTTCGTTGTTGAAGCCCATGCGGTTGATCACCGCCCCCTGCTCCGGCACGCGGAACAGGCGCGGCTTCGGGTTGCCGGGCTGCGGGCGCGGCGTGACGCTGCCCGCCTCCACGAAGCCGAAGCCCAGCCGCAGCATCGGGTCCACCACCTCGGCGTTCTTGTCGAAGCCGGCGGCGAGCCCGACCGGGTTGGCGAAGTCCAGCCCCAGCACGCGCGTTTGCAAAATGGGATCGTCCGCTTCCCGCGCCGCCGGCACCAGCCCGCTGGCCAGCGCCTTGATGGTCAGGCCGTGCGCCTTCTCGGGATCGACGCTGCGCAGAAGCGGGCCGACGATGGGAAACAGGTCGATCACGGGGCGGCGTCCTTCGGGGTGGGGTTCTTGAAGTCCGGGTCTTTGACATGGGCCGGGAAAATATGGCGGCCGTCCGGCCCCAGCGGCAGCGGATCGACGCGCAGCACCGCCGGCACGGGCAGTGCCGCGTAGAGGTGCGGGAACAGCTGGCCGCCGCGCGACGGCTCCCACCACAGATCCGCGCCCAGCGCGTCGCCGTCCACGGTCAGCAGGACCAGCCCGCCCTGCCCGGCGCGGTGCTTGGCCGCGCTTTCCTCCACTTGGGAGGCCGTGGAGAAATGGATGAAGCCGTCCGCCGCGTCCTGCGACGATCCGGGATAGGTGCCGGTGGCGAGAGCGCTCTCCCACTCCTCGGCCCGGCACATATGGAAGATGATCCGTTCGGTCATGGCGCCGGGGACATTACCCGAAAGCCGACCAGCCCGGAAGCGGATCGGGAAGCGAGTTGGGACCAACAGGCCGCGACAAGAGGCGCCAAGAGGTGCCGTCCCCTCCATCTGCATTGCATTTTGCAAATGGCGAGGCGGGTTTTCGACGGCATTTTGCAGATGCGGCCCCTCCGAAGACTCCCCCCGCCACCGTTCCGCGGGCCCGGAATCGCCGCAACCTCAGGGAATTCCTCAACCTCGGCAAAACCTTTGGTCGTTGGCATCGGGATTGCTGTGGGAATGGCAACTCAAGGAGGTCCGCCATGAACGCGATTGCAATGTCGGTGGTTAAGGAACAGCACGCGGCGGAACGCGCGCTCGACTCGTCCGTGAACGCCCTGGGCGCGGCCCCCTTGGGAGCCCCCACCCTCGGCTCCATGGGCGAAGCGAGCCACGTCCCCGTTCCGCTGAAGCCGACGGCGGCGATGCTGGCCTCCGGATCGCGTGCCGGCGGCGTGTCGGTCGAAACCGCCTGGAAGATCTATCTGGCGATGATCAAGGAAGCGGTCTGACGCCTGCCCGCAACGGCATGGCCGGCCGAGGATCAATCCCCGGCTCATTCCACGTCGTTGTAGAACAGGAGCGTTCCGATTTCGGCGCAGGCGCACCGGCCATGCGCCCAATCGGGATCCCCGCCAGCACCGTGGCAATGGGTCGCCCCCTGCGTCGGATCCGGCAGCAGGCCGGCCACCGCGCGTCGCGCGATGCGCAGGCCGGCGGCAAAGGCCGGGTCGGCGGACGTGACCGCCGCCAACGCCGCCCGGTCCGGCGCGTCGGGGTTCCAGCAGGCGAACTGACCGGGCTTGCGGCAGACCGACACGACGTCGCCGCCCCACCACCAGCCGCCACGGTCCCGCGCGCGGCGGACGCGGTTCATAACCACGGCCGCCACCGCCTCCATCGCCCGCACGGGTTCCCCGCGCGCCATGCCCCACAGTGTGCGGGCCAGCGTGTCAACGGCATCGTCGGCCGGCGTCGGCCGGTCCGCGACGGCTGATATGGGCACCGCCGCACCCGGGTCCGATGTGGGCTCGGGTTCGGCCTTCAGGGCACGCGCGCTCATCGCCGGCCACCGTCGACGAAGGTCGTGCAGCCGCTTTCCAGCTTGTTCTCGATGCGCAGCAGGTGGTCGGTCAGGCGCTGCTCCACGTCCTTCAGCGTGGCGAAGGAGACGTAGGTCTTGGCGACCTCCAGCTTGTAGGCGGCCAGGCTCTCGCGCACCTGCGCCTGCGCGGACTCGGCGCGCATGCGCAGATCCTCCAGCGCGCTTTGCGAGTCGTTGCGCAGCCTCGTGATCAGCCAGAAAAGCCCGCCCATGACGGGCAGTTCCACGGCCGTGATCCACCAGACCAGATCGACGGTCTCATGCATTGCGGTTCTCCGAATGTGGGCAAGGAAAAAGGCCGTTCCCGGTTGGGAAGCGGCCTGATCGGCTAGGAACTCGGCTCGGAACGGCGGCGCCTCACACCTCCCAACCCGCCGGCGCCACCACCGGGGCCGTGCCGCGCCAGTCCGGGCGGCGTTCGGGAGTGGAGGAGCGCTCGAACCGGAAGGGTTCGCAGGACAGGGCGCCGGCCACGGCGTCCAGACCGTCGTCGCGCCCCTTGTAGCGGCCGTCCGGCGACCATTCCCGCATCTCGCGGACGAAGGGCGTGTCCCAGACGCTGGCGTGGGCGAGCAGGCGTTCGCCGGCCAGCAGCGCGTCGAACGCCTCCTGGATTCGCGCGGCCTTGGCCTTGCGGCTGGACTGCTCGACGACGGAGGCGGCGACCTTCGCCTTGTCCAGCGCCTTGCGCAGCAGCCCCGGCAGGAAGCGCCCGATGCCGTTGGTCTCCACATGCACCGACGGCAGGTGATGCTCCTCCAGGAAGCGGGCGACCTGGGCGCACTGCTGCTCCGCCTCCGTGTCCGGATCGCCGGGGTCCACCGCCAGATAGAGCACCCGGTGCAGGTAGAAGCGCCCGTCCGTCCCGCCGAACACGGCGGCGACGACGCTGGAATCGCCGGGCTTGCCGCCCTCCGCGGCCGGCCGGGCGAAGGCCGGATCCCACCAGCAGGAGGCCGACGCCATGCGCATGCCGTTCAGCGTCAGCACCGCGCGGCCCATCGATTCCCGGTATTCCAGCACCCCGTCGTAGCGGCCGAGCCGGCCGAGGTCGAGGAAGCCTTCCGCGTCATTGACCGGCCTCAGCAGCATCTGGCTGGTGAACTTGTTCGGGCCGGTCGCCTTGCGGATGCGGTTGACGTGCGCCTCGTCGTAGCGCCGGGACCAGGCATAGACGCGCTTGCCGTCCGGCCCCTCCGTGTAGACGGGCAGCACCAGCCGGGCGAAGCCGTCCAGGAAGGGCCGCATCTCCCCCACCTCCGTCCGCGGTTCGTCCGCGTAGATGGAGTAGTAGCTGTGCGGCGTCCCGACGTAGAGCTGCACGCCGCCCGGCACCAGCAGGTATTCGATCTCCGCCAGCTTGTCCCGCAGGTCGGCGCGCTTGCCCGGACTGCCGGAGGTGCGCGGCACCTCCCCCGCGTCGCAGATCCCCACGTCGGCGCGGCGGCCCGTGATGTTGCCGCCGCTGCCCGCCGCCACCATGGAGGAATCGCGCAGTTCCTGCGGGCGGACCACGGTGAACTGGTCGGCGGCCCACTGGTCGCGCTCCTTCGCGGGCGGCTTCAGGTGCTTCGTGTCCGGGTGGCGCTCGATGATGCGCTTGACGTTGCGCACCATCTTCTTGGCCAGCTTCATGTCCGCCGCCAGCACCAGCAGCCGCCGGTTGGGGGCCTGGTACAGCATCCAGGCCGCGAATAGCCCGACCAGCGACGACTTGCCCGCCCCGCGGAAGGCCATCAACAGCATGCGCCGGGCGCCACCCGCGCACTGCCCCTCCAGCCACAGGGCGATCTTGCGATGGTGGCGCGGCGTGACGAGGTCGGACAGCTTGTTCCAGTCGTGGAGGAAGGCGAAGAAGCCCTTCTTCTTACGCTCTGCGTCCTTTTGGGCTGCGTCCTTTTGGGCCGCGTTCTTCTGGTCTGCCTTCTTCTGATCTGCGCCGGCCATCACGGGACCCGCCCCAGGATGTGCCACGCCGCTCCGTTGGACATGACGGTCACCGCGCTGCCGGTGGAGGCCAGCGTCACCGGCGCGTTGTCCGGCCCGCCGCCGCCAGCCTTGGTGACGGTGACGGGGTTGCCGGACACGTCCGACTTCTTGATCGTCACAGTGCGCCCGACCGCGTGGGCGGCGCTGGGCGCGGGCAGCTGCACCGTCACGGCCCCGCTGAAGGCGCTGACGAGATAGAGCGACTGGTTCAGGTCCGGCTCGAACAGGCCGGGCTGGTCGCGGAAGCCGGCGTTGCCCGGCAGGCTGTTGCCGGCGACGATCCACCAGCCGGCGCCGTTGGAGACCAGCGTGACGAAGTCGTAGCGGTTGCCGAGCGTCACGGCCCGGCCATCCGGCCCCGGCCCCGGCCCCGGCCCCGGCCCACCGGCCCCGGTGCCAGCCTCAGTGATGGTCAGGACATGGGCAGACGCGTCGGTCCGCTTGACGGTGACCGCGTTCCCGTTGGCCGCCCCCGCCGCCGGCAGCCGGAACTCGACATTGCCGCCGTAGGCGCTGACCAGATAGACGGAGCAGGTCAGGTCCGGCTGCACCAGCCCCCCGGACGCGGGCTCCACGAACTCGGTGTCGTAGCGCAGCGCCTCCACGACCAGTTCGGTGATGCGGCTCCGCTCCAGGCGGTTCTTCTCCGGATAGCCGGCGTTGACCGCCGTGTAGCGCCCGCCCGAGCGGTCGTGGATCGCCGGCCCGGTCGACATGGACAGCAGGTTGACGATGGCCGTCTCCACCGACCCGGCGTCGAGCTGCACGTTCGGCACGCTGCCCAGCGACTCGGCGTAGAAGTTCAGGATCAGAGTTTTGTCGCTGTTGGCGCCAACGCGGAAACAGGCCTGCGCCATGGTGGACAGGTTCGCTTCGCAGTCCAGGAAGCTGTTGTTGTACCTGCCCTGCTCCACATAGAAGCCGCTGCCGCTGACCGGCGCGGACAGCGAATAGACGCGCACCATGTGGAAGCGGTTGGCGTTGGGCGTGTCGCCGTCGCCGCTGCGCATCAGCCACACGCCGTGGACCGCCGGCCGGGCGACCAGCACGCGCGCCACGTTGTTCCAGTAGCAAGGCCGGTTCGGGTCCACATAGCCGTCGAGCACCAGCCCGACCCGCGCGTCCCAGATCGTCAGGTCGGTCAGCGTGTTCTGAACGCACGGGCCGTCGCGCCCGAACAGGCGGACGCCAACGTTGCCGTTTTCCAGCTGCAACAGCGACACGGTGGCGTAGCCGTCCGGCAGATGGATCAGGTCGAACGCCGCCGAGGCCCCCTTGATGATGGAGGATTGGCCGGCCCCGACCAGCGACTGGCCATGGCCGACGGTCAGCGTGTTGGCGATCCTGTAGGTTCCGGGCGGGACGTAGACGGCCTTGGCGCTGGTCAGCGCGGCCTGGATCGCCACCGTGTCATCCACCACGCCGTCGCCGACCGCGCCGAAGTCCTTCACCGACACGCAATCGGCCAGCTTTTCGCGCACCGGGCGGCGGACGGCGCCGGCCCCCGGCGCGACAAAGGTCGACAGCGCCTCCTCGTCCACCGGCGGGCGGACGGTGGGGTTGCCGGTCGAATCGAAGGCCAGCAGGTTGCCCGACCGCACCGCGCGCCCCGGCAGCAGGTTGGAAGCCGGCAGATCGGTGTCGGTGTAGCGCAGCATCAGCTCCTGGTCGCCGGCCACCTGCTGGAGCGCGGCGGTGAGCTGGTCGAACTCCCGGTTCAGGCTGGAGGCGGGCAGCGGCCCGCTTTCCAGGAAATCGCTGGTGCGCTCCACCGGCACGCGGCGGCGCAGCAGCACCGGCGTGCCCGACGCCGGCGGCGCGGCGAAGGCCACCGTGCCGCCGTCCGTTTCACCGGCGCCGGACACGCTGTAGCCCGTCGATTGCAGCGCGGCCCCCAGGAAGACCTGGAGGTCGCTTGCCGCGAAGATCGGGAACGGAAAGGTGAAGGTCGCCTGCGCGCCGTCGGCAAGATACTGCACCCGCGGAGTCCCGCGCGGGATCTGGATCGAACTGGGCATGGAATGGCCCCCGGATAAGGGAATCGAAGGGTCGGATCGGCCGATGAAGCGATTCGTCAGTAGAACTTGCTCATGAATTCCAGGCGCTGGCGGTCGGCGAGCTGCGCCTGTTCAAGCAGGTTGCGGCGGCGGGCG
>JAEZPL010000793.1 GCA_023413605.1 Pseudomonadota bacterium | reverse complement strand
GCGCCCGCGCGGCGGCCCTGAACATGATCCCGACCTCGACCGGTGCGGCCAAGGCCGTCGGCAAGGTCCTGCCGGAGCTGAAGGGCAAGCTGGACGGCACCGCCATGCGCGTCCCGACCCCGAACGTGTCGGTCGTCGACTTCAAGTTCACGTCCAAGCGCGCCACCTCGGTCGAGGAGATCACCAAGGCGATCTCCGACGCCGCCAACGGCCCGCTGAAGGGCATCCTCGGCGCCTACACCGAGGATCTGGTGTCGACCGACTTCAACCACGACCCGCACAGCTCGATCTTCGCGCTGAACGAGACGAAGGTCATCGACGGCAACTTCGTCCGCATCATGACCTGGTACGACAACGAGTGGGGCTTCTCGAACCGCATGAGCGACACCGCCGTCGCCATGGCGAACGCGAAGTAAGCCGCCGCCGGCTTGCCGGAAACGGAAAAGGCGCCTCCGCAAGGGGGCGCCTTTTCTGCGTGTGGGCGATGGATGGCGGCACCGATGGCGGGAATGCTGGCGGAACGGGTTCCGTTACAGGGCGTCCCCTACCCCACCTTGACCGAATTGGCGCCCGTCGCCTCGGTCAGACGGTCGGCGACCCAGGCACCGACGCTCTTGCCTTCGCGCTGGGCGCAGGTGGCGATGGTGCGGTGCAGGATGGGGTTCACGCGGATGGCGAGCCTGCCCGAGTAAGGCTGATCGGTGTTGCCGGCGATGTCGCAGGCCATTTCCAGGTAATCGTCCACGGCCGTGCGGAACGCGGTGCGCAGTTCATCGACCGAGCGACCGGTGAAGGTGATCCCATCGCGCGTGTTGATGACTTCACCGACAAAAATGCCGGCCTCGTTGTCGAAGTCGATCTGGGCCTTGTAGCCCTTGTAGTCCATCATCAGCGGCGGCCTCAGGGAATGCGATCCGGGCCCAAGATAGCGTTGACGAGGGTGCGACGGTTTGACCTGCCTCAATTCTCACATGCGGAATGCGGTCATAGATCATAATGGCCGGCCCACTGTGGCTTTCGGCCGAGTTGCAGGGGCACCGCCATGAACGCCCGCCCGATTCGCATTCACAGCTTGGCGGAGGCGCGCGCGGCCTGTGCGGCGGCGGTCGAATGCGGCATGCCGCTGCTTCTGGTCAGCGCGCCCGCCGCGTCGTCACACGTCGGCGCCCTGTGGTTCCAGGGCATGGTGCGGCGCGCGGCGGCGGACTTCCCGACCGTCAGCCTCACCGCCGTGCTCGACTGCGCCGACCGCGCCGGGGATGCCCAGGCGGCGCTTGCCGCCGGTGTCCGCGCTATCCTGTTCACCGGCCCGGCACCGGTCGCGGAGCGACTGGCGGACATCGCCGCACAGCATGGGGCCGTCCTTCTGACGGACCGCGCATCCGCGCTGGATCTGCGCGCTGCCCGACATGCGGAAGAAACCTGCCGGGCGTGGTTGAGCAGTGGTCAAAGCCCCCTTTGACCTTCGTTCGATACCGCTTTTTCCCCCAATTCCTCCGCTCAAAGGTGGTGTAGAGTGAAAGCAACGGCCATGAAGCGGTACCCCACCCCCGATGAACACGACGACGCACCTGCGGCCCAAGGCCGACTTCGACGGCCAGATTCCAACCCCGGAACGCCCGGATGGGCAGGGTCGCGGCCGCCGCTTTCCGGACCCGCAGATCACGAAAATCCGCGGGCCGAAGCTTATCGCCATCTGGGTCGGCCTCGCGGCCGGGGCTTGGTGCGTTGCCGCCGGGGTCGGTTACGGCCTCTACGTCGTGGTGCAGTCCATCCTTCCCTGAAGCTTTGCGCCGCGAAAAGCAGCTTGGACCACAGCCGCGGTCCTGAGCGGGTCGAAATCCGCTTGAAAATCTTTGTTCAGGAAATGGCCGGCAGTCCCCGTCATCGCCATAAGGATGACGGCGAAATCGTTTGTGTACTACATGCGTCACGTGACATTGTTGCGACCCTCTCCAAAGCGTCTAGACACACCGAATAAGCCCTTTTGCTGCCGCGAAACGCCGCATTACACCCCTCCCGACGTTGCAAAGAGGGCCGCGCTGGGCTATGAGGGCCGCATTTCCGAATAAGCCCCAAGGGGAAGAGCCACATGAAGCTCACTCGTCGCGTTAAAGAAATTCTTGCGAACTACGAGAGCGACAATCCGGGCGTGAAGGCCAACCTCGCCCGCATTCTCATGGAAGGCAAGCTGGGCGGCACCGGCAAGCTGGTCATCCTCCCGGTCGACCAGGGCTTCGAGCACGGCCCGGCGCGCAGCTTCGCGCCGAACGAGCCGGGCTATGACCCGCACTACCACTACCAGTTGGCCATCGACGCGGGCTGCAACGCCTATGCCGCTCCCCTGGGTTCGCTGGAAGCCGGCGCCGCGACCTTCGCCGGCTCGATCCCGCTGATCCTGAAGATGAACAGCGCCAACAGCCTGTCGCGTCAGAAGGAAGGCGCCGACCAGGCCGTGACCGCTTCCGTTCAGGACGCGCTGCGCCTCGGCTGCTCGGCCATCGGCTTCACGATCTACCCCGGCTCGGACGCCATGTACGACCAGTACGAGGAGATCCGCGAGCTGTCGAAGGAGGCCAAGTCGGTCGGCCTCGCCACCGTGCTGTGGTCCTACCCGCGCGGCGGCAACGTCACCAAGGACGGTGAGCTGGCCATGGACGTGATCGGCTACGCCGCTCACATGGCCGCGCTGCTGGGCGCCCACATCATCAAGGTCAAGCTGCCGTCGGCCCACCTGGAGCAGGCGGAAGCCAAGAAGGTGTACGAGTCGAAGGGCATCCAGATCGCCAGCCAGGCCGATCGCGTCCGCCACATCATGCAGTGCGCCTTCAACGGCCGCCGCATCGTGGTCTTCTCGGGCGGTGCGACCAAGGGCGAGGATGCGGTGTTCGAGGACGCCCGCGCCATCCGCGACGGCGGCGGCAACGGCTCGATCATCGGCCGCAACGCCTTCCAGCGTCCGCGCGATGAGGCCCTGAAGCTGCTCGACCGGATCATGAAGATCTATCAGGGCAAGGAGTAAGGGTTGCCCCAGGTAACCGAAAACACCTGTCGGCTTTACCTCGTGACGCCGCCGGCTTTCGAGCCGGCGGCGTTCGCGCCGAAACTGACGGAGGCCCTGGATGCCGGCGATGTCGCCTGCGTGCAGCTTCGCCTCAAGGACTGCTCCGACGACGCCATCCGCCGGGCCTGCGAGGCTCTGTGCCCGATTGCGCAGGATCGCGGCGTCGCCTTCATTCTGAACGACCATCCCGCCCTCGCGCGCGAGATGGGCTGCGACGGCGTGCATGTGGGGCAGAGGGACACGCCCTACGCCCAGGCGCGCAAGATCGTCGGAAAGGACGCCATCGTCGGCGTCACCTGCCACGACAGCCGCCACCTCGCCATGGAAGCCGGCGAGGCCGGGGCCGATTACGTCGCCTTCGGGGCCTTCTTCCCCACCGTCACCAAGGACGCCGAATACAAGGCGGAACTGGAGCTGCTCCAGTGGTGGTCGGAGCTGATGGAAGTGCCCTGCGTCGCCATCGGCGGCATCACGCCGGAAAACTGCGGGCCGCTCGTCACGGCCGGCGCGGACTTCCTGGCCGTGGTCGGCGCCGTGTGGAACCACCCCGCCGGGCCGGGGGCCGCCGTGAAGGCCTTCAACACCGCCATCGCCACAGCCATCGCCGAGGCGTCCGCCCGCTGACATGGAATTCCTGTCGTATGAAACGCTGGGCGCGCTGTTCGCGGTGGGCCTGCTGGCCGGCTTTGTCGATGCCATCGCCGGGGGCGGCGGGCTGCTGACCCTGCCGGCCCTGCTCTGGGCAGGGCTGTCGCCCGCCGAGTCGCTCGCCACCAACAAGCTGCAATCGAGCTTCGGCTCCTTCTCAGCCGCGATGAAGTTCGCCCGCAACGGCGAGGTGAAGCCGCGCGACATGGCCGCGATGATCGCCTGCACCTTCGTCGGCTCCGCCTTCGGCGCCGTCGTCGTGCAGATGCTCGATCCCGGCTTTCTGCGCAACGTCATCCCGGTGCTGCTGGTGGGCATCGCCATGTGGCTGCTGGTCTCGCCCAAGGCCGGGGACATCGACGCGCAGCAGCGGATCGGCGAGCGCACCTTCGCGCTGCTCGCCGGCACCGGCATCGGCTTCTACGACGGCTTCTTCGGCCCCGGCACGGGAACCTTCTTCGCCATCGCCTTCGTCTCCTTGCTGGGCTTCAACCTGCGCAAGGCCACCGCGCACACGAAGGTGCTGAACTTCACCAGCAACCTCGCCGCCCTGCTGTTCTTCCTGATGGGCGGGCACATCGTGTGGGTGGCGGGCCTGCTGATGGGTGTCGGGCAGTCGCTCGGCGCTCAACTCGGCGCCCACATGGTCATTCGGAACGGCGCCGCCATCGTGCGGCCGATGCTGGTGGTCGCGTCGCTGGCCATCACCGCGAAGCTGGTCTGGACCGACGAGCAGGGCATCGTCCGCGCCGCCATCGCCACCGTGTCGGGCTGGTTCGGCTGACCGGCCCAAGCCCCGCCTAGGCGATGATGTGGACCGCGACGGCCACATAAGCGCAATAGCCCACCGCGAAGACCCCGACGCGCGCCGGGGTCAGCAGGCTGCTTCCGGACTGCCCGCTCACCATCCGGCTGTTCATGGCCATGTAGCCGAGCAGCACCGCGCCGAGAAACCCGAGATTCAGCCCGTACAGCGCCACGTTGCCCACCGCGGCACCGGCGATGGACAGGGGCACCATGGCGAGCGTCAGCGAATAGATACCGTCCGCCGTCGCCGCCGACACGGCGGAGGTCGCCCGCCCGGACTTTGACAGGCGCCACGCGCTGAAGCTTTCCGGCAGCGCGCAGAGAAAGCCGGTGATGAACAGCCCACCCACAAGGTCGGACAGGCCCAGTGCCTGGTTCAACTGGCGGGAGGCAAGCACGGCCACGAGCGCCCCGGCCGCGATGGCCAGGAATCCCGGCAGCGCCGCCAACGTCTTGCGCCCGGGCGCCGCACACGGAACCCGCTCGCCCGGCGCCTTCAGCGCCCGCACCATATAGGCGGCGCAGGCCAACGCCAGGATCACCCCGTCCAGCGGATGCAATCCCCGCCATCCCGGCGGCAGGGTCAGCACGGCCAGCAACAGCACGACACCCAGGTACGGCATCATCTGAACCCAGACGGCCTGCTCCTTCACCTGGGGCAACGGGATCGGCGCCGCGACCGTTTCGGGATCGCGGCGATGCGCCTTCAAAAGCCGCTGGCGATGCCACCGGGTCGACAGGTAGGAGATCACGAAGATCAGCGGCAACGCCGGAACGTTCGACCCCAGCGCCGTGCCCAGCCCGATGTCCGGCC
>JAEZPL010000759.1 GCA_023413605.1 Pseudomonadota bacterium | reverse complement strand
GTGTAGCCGGGCTGAAGCACCTGGACGACCGTTCCGGCCGGCTTGCCGGTGTTCTCGATCTCGAACATCACCTGATGGAAGTTCGGGTCGAACAGCTCGCCGGTCGGGTCGATCTTCTTGATGCCGGCGCGGTCGAAGGCGGCGAACAGCTGGCGCTCGGTCGCCTCGACCCCGACGGCGAGGCTCTTCAGCATCTCGTCATGCTCGCGGCCATCGGCCGGCACGGCCTCCAGCGCGCGGCGCAGGTTGTCGGCGACGGAGACCAGCTCCTTGGCGAAGCTGGAAACGGCGAACTTGCTGGCGTCCTCGCGGTCGCGCTGGGCGCGGCGGCGGGTGTTCTCCACCTCCGCCATCTGGCGCAGAAGCTGGTCCTTCAGGCTGGCGACCTCGGCTTCCAACTGGGCGACGCGCTCCCCATTCTGGGCATTTTCGGGAGCGGCGGCCTGCTGGGCGTCCTTGCCGGCCTCGGTCTGCTCCACCTCGGCTTCGGCGGGCTTGTTCTGCTCTTCGCTCATGGCTCTCTCGTTATGTCTTCTGGTCGGTCGAAGCGTGGGGAAGCGGCCGTCAGCAGCACCCGTCATCCGACGAGGCGGCTGATGACCTTGGCTGTATAATCCACCAGCGGGATGATGCGCGCATAATTGATGCGGGTCGGGCCGATCACGCCGATGGCGCCGATCACCTGTTCGCGGCTGTTCTGGAACGGCGAAATGATCAGCGAACAGCCGGAGTGGTTGAACAGCACGTTCTCGGCCCCGATGAAAATCTGCACCCCGTCGCCCTGGCCGGTGGCGTCCAGCAGGCGCAGCATGGTTTCCTTGGTCTCCAGCGCCTCGAATAGGGCGCGCACGCGCTCCAGGTCCGACAGGGCGGTGACGTCCTCCAGCAGCCGCGCCTGCCCGCGCACGATCAGCTGGCCGCTGTTCTGCCCGCCGCTGCCGGCCCAGGTGGCCAGCCCGGCGGCGACGACCCGGCGCGACAATTCGTCCAGCTCGGTCTTCTGCTCCTCGATCTCGCGCAGCACGGCCTGGCGCGCCTCGTCCAGCGTGCGGCCGACCAGCTTCGCGCTGAGGAAGTTGGACACCATCTGCAGCGTGGAGGCGGGCACCCCCACCGGCACCTCGATCACGCGGTTCTCGACCAGCCCATCCTCGTTGACCAGCACCACCAGCGCGCGGCCGGGGGCGAGCGACACGAACTCGATGTGCTTCAGCGGCCGGTCGGTCTTCGGCGCCACCACCAGCCCGGCGCAGTGCGACAGCCCCGAAAGCATGGTGGACGCCTCGCCCAGCACGTCCTGCAAGGACCGGCCGGAGGAGGAGCATTTCGCCTCGATCGACTCGCGCTCGTCCTCGCTCAGGCTGCCGATCTCCAGCAGACCGTTGACGAACAGGCGCAGGCCGGCCTCGGTCGGGATGCGGCCGGCCGACGTGTGGGGGGCGTAGAGCAGCCCCTGCTCCTCCAGGTCGGCCATGACGTTGCGGATGGTCGCGGGGGACAGGGCCATGCCGAGCCTCCGCGAGATCGTGCGCGAGCCCACCGGCTCGCCGGTCGCCACATAGGCGTCGACGATCAGCCGGAAGATTTCACGGGACCGATGGTTCAACTCGGTGATCATGGCTCGGCGATCATGTCTGGCGGAAACCGGACGGCATGAAGGGTTGCGGCGTCTGGAATTTAGGCAGGTATTCCAGCCGAATCAACGTGCGCCCCGGTTGCGCGCTGGACGGCGGGGCCTTCGGGCGTTAGCTTGCCGCCCGAATTTCAACAGACCTGCGGATATCAGCCGATGCGCCCCTCCGGCCGCACCCCCGACCAATTGCGCACCGTTTCCCTTGAGCCCCACTTCAGCAAATACGCCGAGGGCTCCTGCCTGGTGCGCTTCGGCGACACGCACGTGCTCTGCACCGCCAGCGTGGACGAGGGCGTTCCGCGCTTCCTGAAGAACACCGGTCTCGGCTGGGTCACGGCGGAGTACGGCATGCTGCCGCGTTCCACCCACAGCCGCACCGACCGCGAGGCCGCGAAGGGCAAGCAGTCCGGGCGCACCCAGGAAATCCAGCGCCTGATCGGCCGCGCGCTGCGCGCCGTCACCGACCGCGCCGCCATGGGCGAGAAGCAGATCAAGGTGGACTGCGACGTCATCCAGGCCGACGGCGGCACCCGCACCGCGGCCATCACCGGCAGTTTCGTGGCCCTGCATCTGGCCTTCCAGCACCTGCTGGAGATCGGCGCCATCAAGACCATGCCGCTGACCGACCATGTGGCCGCCGTGTCCTGCGGCATCTACAAGGGCGCCAGCGTGCTCGACCTCGACTACGCCGAGGATTCCAGCGCCCAGGCCGACGCCAACTTCGTGCTGACCGGCAACGGCGGCATCGTCGAGGTGCAGGGCACCGCCGAGGAGAAGCCCTTCGCCGAGCCGCAGTTCATGGAGCTGCTGGCCCTGGCCCGCAAGGGCATCGACGAGTTGGTGGCGCTCCAGAAGGCGGCGATCCGGGCGAAGTAAGGACATCATGCCATGACCAACATTCCCCGCCGCTTCTCCGGCGACACGCTGGTGATCGCCAGCCACAACAAGGGCAAGGTGCGCGAGATCGCGGAGCTGCTCGGCCCGTACGTCGCCACCTTCACCTCCGCGGGCGAGCTTGGCCTGCCGGAGCCGGAGGAGACGGGCACCAGCTTCGTTGCCAACGCGGAACTGAAGGCGTTGGCGGCGGCCAAGGCGGGGCCCAAGGGAAAAGGGCATGTTGCGCTGGCGGACGACAGCGGGCTGGTGGTGCCGGCGCTGAACGGCGATCCCGGCATCTACTCCGCCCGCTGGGCCGGCCCGTCCAAGGACTTCCAGATGGCCATGCGCAAGGTGGAGGACGGGCTTGCCGATCAGCAGGACCGCTCCGCCTACTTCGTCTGCGCCCTGTCGCTCGCCTGGCCGGACGGCCATGTGGAGACGGTGGAGGGCCGCTGCACCGGTACGCTGGTCTGGCCCCCGCGCGGCGAGCATGGTTTCGGTTACGATCCGATGTTTAAACCGGACGGGTACGACATCACATTCGGCGAGATGGACCCGGCCAAGAAGCACGAGATGAGCCACCGGGCCGACGCCTTCCGCCAGCTCGTGGAGCGATGCTTCAAATGAACACTGATCCCGGCTTCGGGATCTACATCCATTGGCCCTTCTGCAAGTCGAAGTGCCCCTATTGCGACTTCAACAGCCACGTCCGCGAACGGATCGAGCACGATCGCTGGCGCGCTGCGCTGGTGCGGGAGCTTGACCATTACGCGGACGCAACGGTTGGCCGGACCGTGACATCCGTCTTCTTCGGCGGGGGCACGCCCTCGCTGATGGAGCCGGCGACGGTCGCCGCCGTGCTGGAGCGCATCGCCGCGCGCTGGCCGGTCGCCGACAATCTGGAAGTGACGCTGGAGGCCAACCCGACCTCCGTCGAGGCGGACAAGTTCCGCGCCTTCCGCGCCGCCGGGATCAACCGCGTGTCGCTGGGCATCCAGGCGCTGGACGACGTGTCGCTGAAGTTCCTCGGCCGTCAGCACAACGCGACGGAGGCCACCGGCGCCATCGAACTGGCGGCCAAGACCTTCGACCGTTTCAGTTTCGATCTGATCTACGCCCGCCCCGGCCAATCCGTCGCCGCGTGGGAAACGGAGCTGACCCGCGCGCTGGACTACGCGGTCGGCCACCTGTCGGTCTATCAGTTGACCATCGAGGAGGGCACGGCCTTCTTCCCCCTGCACGCGCGGGGCGATCTGGTCCTGCCCGACGAGGACTTGGCCGGCGACCTGTACGAGGCGACGCAGTCCTTGCTGGACCGCGCCGGCCTTGCCGCCTACGAGATCTCCAACCACGCCCGGCCGGGCGAGCAAAGCCGGCACAACCTGACCTACTGGCGCTACGGCGATTACGTGGGCGTCGGCCCCGGCGCGCACGGCCGCCTGACGCTGGACGGCGAAAAGTTCGCCACCCGCGCCCACCGCGCCCCGGAAATCTGGCTGGAGCGCGTGGAGCGCGATGGCCACGGCGCCGCCAACCCCGACCCCATCGACCGCGACGCCCGCGGGTCGGAGTTGCTGATGATGGGCCTGCGCCTGCGCGAAGGCGTCGCCCGCGCCCGCCTGATCGAGGAGACGGGCCGCGACCTGCCCGATCTGGTCGACGCCGGCGCGCTCGACCGGCTGGTGACCGGCGGGTTCCTGGAGGTCAACGACGCCACGGTGCGCGCCACCCATGAAGGCCGGCAACGGTTGAACGCCGTCCTCGCGGCGCTCCTGGCCTGAGCGGAGAACGCCCATGCGCATCAGTCTGGTGGTGGCGGCAGCGCGCAACGGCGTGATCGGCCGCAACGGCACCCTGCCCTGGCACCTGCCCGGCGAGCTGAAGCACTTCAAGGAGCTGACGCTCGGCAAGCCCATCCTGATGGGCCGCCGCACCTGGGAATCCCTACCCCGCAAGCCCCTGCCCGGCCGCGACAACCTCGTCGTCAGCCGCAGCGCGCCTGCGGGGGAACGGGATGGGGCGTTCTGGTTCGGCGGCATCGACTCGGCACTCGATTGGTGCCGGGAGGGACACGTCGCCGAGGTCTGCGTGATTGGCGGTGCCGAACTCTTCCGCGAAACCCTGCCGGCGGCGGATACCGTCCACATGACCTGGGTGGAGCAGGACGTGGACGGCGACACCGTCATGCCCCCGCTGGGACCGGAATGGGTGACCTCGCACGCCGGTCCGGTCCAGCACGAGCACGGCTTCTCGTACCGGTACGTGGATTACGTGCGGACGCCATAGCCTTTCCCGGAGCCGAGTTCCCTCTTCCGAAACGGGAGAGAGGGAACTCGCCTGCTGCGGCACGAAGGGGAAATGCGACGGAAAGTCGCTTACGCCCCCTTGTTCTCCCGCTGCCGGCGCTCGATGGCGTCCCATAGGGTCGCTTCCAGGGCCGTGCCGTTCAGGCGGTTGATTTCCTGAATGCCGGTCGGAGAGGTGACGTTGATTTCCGTCATGTAGTCGCCGATCACATCGATGCCGACGTAGACCAGGCCCTTCTTGCGCAGGACGGGGCCGATGGCCTTGCAGATTTCCTGCTCGCGCGGGGTCAGGTCGGTCTTCCGGGCGCTGCCGCCCGCGTGGAAGTTGGCGCGCGCCTCGCCCTCCTGCGGCATGCGGCTGACCGCACCCGCCGGTTCGCCGTCGATCAGGATGATGCGCTTGTCACCCTGGCGGATCTCCGGCAGGTACTTCTGCACGATGACCGGCTCGCGGTAGAGCTGGGTAAACAGTTCCAGCAGGGAACCCAGGTTCTCGTCGTCCGGCTTCAGGTGGAAGACGCCGGCCCCGCCGTTGCCGAACAGCGGCTTGACGATGATGTCCTTGTACTCGGCGCGGAAGTCCAGGATCGCCTGCTTGTCGCTGGTGATCAGCGTGGGCGGCATCAGGTCGGGGAAATGGGTGACGAACAGCTTCTCCGGCGCGTTGCGCACCTCGGCCGGGTCGTTCAGCACCAGCACCTTGGGCTGGATGTGCTCCAGCAGGTGAGTGGCGGTGATGTAGGCCATGTCGAAGGGCGGGTCCTGGCGCATCAGCACCACGTCCATGGTGGACAGGTCGACCAGCTGCGGTTCGCCCAGCGTGTAGTGGGCGCCTTTCTGGCGGACGACCGTCATCTCCCGCACGCGGGCGGTCAGGGTGTTGCCCTTCAGGCTGAGGTCGCGCGGGTGGTAGTGGTAGAGCCGGTGCCCGCGCTTCTGCGCTTCCAGCGCCATCATGAAGCTCGAGTCCGTGTCGATGTTGATGGACTCGATGGGATCCATCTGGAAAGCGACGGAAAGGCTCATGCGGACAGTCTCCGAAACGGGCGTTTTGGGGGTCAGTTCAGTCGGTTCTTGAGCTGCTGGATCAGCGCGGCGGTCTGGTGGCGGTGCCGGTCGCTGTCGGTCAGGCTCATGAAGGTTTCCAGCGCCGCGATGGCGTTGTTCAGGTTGCCGCCGTGCGCTTCCAGCAGGCCGGTTTCCCGCCACAGGGACGGTTCCTCCGGCGCGAACAGGCGCATGGCTTCCAGCACTTCCAACGCGCGCGGCACGTCATGGGACGAGAGATGGCGCAGCTTGATGTTGTTCTGAAGCCGCAGCAGCACGTCGCGGTTCGACACGGGCTGGTAATGGCCGGGCTCCAGTTCCGCCGCGATGCCGGCGGTGGCCTTCAGCAGGTCGCGCAGGTCCACGGCGGTGCGCACCTGCCCTTCGTTGAAGGGGTCCAGGATGGCGCGGCCGCCGTCGGCGTCCAGGCGCACCAGGAAATGGCCGGGGAAGTTCAGCCCCATCATCGACCAACCCTGGGACCGCGCGGCGTGCATGAACAGGATGCCCAGCGCCACGGGAAGGCCGCGGCGGCGGTCGATGACGCGCAGCAGGTTGGCGTTCTGAAGGTCGTCGTAGGTGTCGTGGTCGCCACTGTAGCCGTGCCGCTCCACGATGACCTCGTGCAGCCAGGCGATGCGGGATTCCAGGCTGTCGGCGTCCGGGTCCACGCGGTCGGCGAGGTCGGCGACGATGGCGGCGATGTGCCGGCGGTAGCCGTCGAGCGAGGTTCCCGGCGACTCCAGCACGCCGAGCGCCAGCGCGGCTTCCGCCAGATCGATCTCGTCGTCCGGCTGCTGGCCCACGCGGCGCAGGATCTCGCGGGCTTCGGCACGGCTGGTCACGGACTGTTTCCTTCCAGATGCAACGGGCCTTGCAGCCTCCTCGCGTCAGGCGCGCCAGGCGTCCCGCACATGGCGCGGCCAGGACCAAGGGGTAACGAGCATAACGTCGAAGCGCAAGGCATAGCCCGCATATTGGGGGTGTGCCGCAAGATAGACATGCGCGGCGCGCGCAAGCCTGCCGCGCTGCCGGGCGCTGACCGCCTCGCTGGCGGTGATCCAGTCGCCGCGCGCCTTCACCTCCACGATGGCCAGCGTGTCGCCGCGCCGCGCAACGATGTCGATCTCGCCCATCGGCGTGCGCAGGCGACTGTCCAGGATGCGGTAGCCCCGCAGCCGCAACGATAATCGGCACAGGGATTCGGCGAAGCGGCCGAACCCTTCGGCCCGGCGGCGCGACGCGTCGGATGCGGTCATGGTTTCTCCTCCCGCGAAAGCTCCAGCGCGCGGGCGTAGACCGTGCGCTTGTGCTGGCCGGTGCGGGCGGCCACGTCGGCGGCGGCGTCGCGGACGGACAGGCGGGTCAGCGCCTCGCGCAGCAGGGCGTCCACGTCGGCCTCGGTCGGGGCGGCCTCCTCGCCGGGCGGGCCGATGACCAGCACGACCTCCCCCTTCGGTGGGCCGGCTTGCGCGTAGTGGGCGGCAAGGTCCGGCAGGGTGCCGCGCCGCACCTCCTCGTACAGCTTGGTCAACTCGCGGGCCACGGCGGCCTCGCGGGGGCCGAGCAGGTCGGCGAGGTCGGCCAGGGAATCGGGCAGGCGCTGCGGCGACTCGAAGAAGACCAGCGTGGCGGGCACGCCCTTCAGCTCCCCGATGGCGGCGCGGCGGGCGCTGCTCTTGTTCGGCAGGAAGCCCGCGAACAGGAAGCGGTCGGTCGGCAGCCCGGACAGAACCAGCGCCGCCAGCGGGGCGGAGGCGCCGGGCAGCGTGGTGACCTTCACCCCCTCCGCCACGCATTCCCGCACCAGCTTGTAGCCGGGGTCGGAGACCAGCGGCGTTCCGGCGTCGGTGACCAGCGCGATGGATTCCCCCGCCTTCATGCGGCCGATCAGGACCGGACGCATCCTGGCGGCGTTGTGTTCATGGTAGGAGACGAAGGGCGTGTGGATGCCGTGGATGCCCATCAGCTTGGCCGTCACCCGCGTGTCTTCGCAGGCGATGGCGTCGGCGCGTTTGAGGGTGTCCAGGGCGCGCAACGTGATGTCGGCCGCGTTGCCGATGGGGGTTGCGACCACATAAAGGCCGGCGCCGAGTTTACTTGCGGCGTTCGGCTCGCTACCTTCAGCGTCACCTGAGGCATGGGGCCCCATGGCGGGTTCCTTCGCCGGACCGGATGTGGAGATTGTCGGTGGCACGCTTGACAACACCTTTCTCGCGCGCTCGGGGGCGGCACGCTGCCGCCGCTCTGTTGGTTGTTGGCATGCTTTCGGCCTGTTCGTCGAATGTAAAGGCCCCGGCACCGGTGACTCAAGCGCCGCAAGCGGTCCCGGTCGCTCCGGCCGCTCCGCAGGTGACGAAGGTCGCGCTGCTGCTGCCGCTGTCCGGCCCCAACGCGCAGATCGGCCAGCCCATGCTGGAAGCCGCGCAGATGGCCCTGTTCGACCTTGCCGGCGACCAGTTCGAGCTGATGCCCCGCGACACCAAGGGCACGCCCAACGGCGCCGCCGACGCCGCGCGGCAGGCCATCGCGGAGGGCGCGCGCCTGATCCTGGGCCCGCTGTTCGGGGCGGAGGTGGCGGCGGTGAAGCCCGTCGCCCAGAGCGCCGGCGTGGACGTGCTGGCCTTCACCAACGATTGGACCCAGGCCGGCAACGGCACCTACGTCATGGGCTTCGTGCCGGGCGATCAGGTC
>JAEZPL010000689.1 GCA_023413605.1 Pseudomonadota bacterium | reverse complement strand
TCCGCGCGGGAGAACTGGCCGTAGGCGTCCAGCGTGCCGACGCCGTAGAGGGTCAACAGGCGCTGCCGGCCGTTTTCGCTGTCGAAGCGCGGGTTGGGCTGCACGGTCAGGCGCGACTTCCACTCCGCCCACAGCTCGTACAGGTCCGGGCTCTGGCACAGCTTTTCAGAGACCAGCACCTCCTGCGGGTCGAGCCGGCCGAGCGCGGCGCCGAGCCCCGAGCGCTCCACCGGCTGCACCACCAGTTCGCCCGTGGACATCTCAAGCCAGGCGAGGCCGATACCGCCCGCCGTCTCCGCCACCGCCGCCAGCCAGTTGGAGGAGCGCGAGTCGAGCAGCGAATCCTCGGTCAGCGTGCCGGGGGTGACGATGCGGATCACGCCGCGCTTCACCACCGACTTGCTGCCGCGCTTCTTCGCCTCGGCGGGGTCCTCCATCTGCTCGCAGATGGCGACGCGGAAGCCCTGGCGGATCAGGCGTTGCAGGTAGGACTCGTGGCTGTGAACCGGCACGCCGCACATCGGGATGTCCTCGCCCAAGTGCTGGCCGCGCTTGGTCAGCGCGATGTCCAGTGAGCGGGCCGCGTTCACCGCGTCCTCGAAGAACATCTCGTAGAAATCGCCCATCCGGTAGAACAACAGGCAGTCGGGATGCGCCTGCTTGATCTCCAGATACTGCGCCATCATCGGCGTGGCGTCCGCGGGAATGGAAGCGGCGGGGGCAGCGGCGGGGATGATGGCGGCAATCGCGTCGGACACGGGTCTTTAACCGGTAGTGTGTGTTGGGGTATGTCGAGATGGCCACCCTAGCACCGCTGGTTTCAGCATGCACGGTCCGCTAGACTGCCGGTGCCCGTGACGCCGCTGCCTATGCAATGGGCACGCAAGGGGTTGGGCCCTGGAAAGTTGGGAAGGAGATCGCCGTGACGCAAGCGTCCGACAACAACAGCGCCCGGGACATCGTGCGCGAGGTCGTTGCCCTGTTCGAGACGCGCGCGGCGTTCGACCGCGCCGTGGCCGACCTGCTGGCGGCCGGCTTCGAACGCGACGACCTGTCCGTCCTGGCCAGCCACACCTCGCTGGAGGCCGCCGACAAGCGCCCGCCGGCCCCGAGCGACGATGCGCTGACCGGGCTGGTGGGTGAGCTGAAATATGCCTTTCCGCTGACCACCGCCGGGCTGCTCGCCGTCGTCGGCGGGCCGATCGCCGCACCGCTGGCGGCCCTGGTGGCCGCGGGGCTCAGCGGCGTCGCCATCAAGGACTATCTGGACGAGCTGACCAGCCACCCGAACACCGACGACTTCAGCCGCGCGCTGGAGGCCGGCGGCGTGATCCTCTGGGTCAGCGTCGGCGACGCCGCGCGGGAAGCCGAGGCGACCCGGATCCTGGAGCAGACCGGCGGCCAGAACGTGCACCTGTCCGAACGGGAGGCGTAAGGCCGCGCCTCCGCCCGCGTCACGACCGGTCGCGCGCGAACAGGAACTCCCCCTCCGGGTCGTGGGCGGCGAAGCGCCGCTGCGCCGTCGTCCGGTTGGCCACGGCGTAACAGTAGACGCAGCCGTGCGGGCAGGTGTCGTACTCGCCGATGTCGCGGCTTTCCGCGCAGAAGCAGCCCGGCCGGTTGCCCTTCTCCTTCGCGGAGACCGGCCGGCCGGCGACGTCCGACAGGCGTTCGGCGTCCACGCAGCGGGTCGGCGCCACGCCGGGAACGCCCTCCAGCTCCGGCTGCGTGCACAGCGTCAGGGCCATGCCATGATCGGCGGCAATACCGGCGAGGTCGGCCAGCAGGGCGCGTTTTTCCTCCGCGTCCGGGTCGCGCCAGGGCTGGCCGGCGGCGTCCATGTTGCGCGCGGTCTTGCGGTAGGGCTGGAGGAAGGACACCACCGCCTCGTCCGTCACGCCGCGGAGGCCACCGGCGATCCGCGCGAAGGTCTCCCGGTGCCAGGACGGCGGGGTCGCGTCGGTGGTGGCGATGGGATCGTACCGCCACACCGCCGCGCGCGGCCCCCAGCGGTCGCGCACATGGGCCATGTGCTCCGCCGCGCGTTCCCAATCGGGGACGGACCGTTCCAGAGCGGTCGGCAGGCCGGTCACGCTGTGCTGCACGACAAAGGGAAAGCCGGCGTCCGTCACCACGTCCAGCGCGTCGAGGAACGGCCCCAGGTTCTTCGTCCAGAAGACGAAGCCGTCCACGGCCGGGCGGGTCAGGTCTATGCGGTAGGTCTGCCCGCCATAGGGATTGACCATGCGGCAGAATCCGGCATCCAGCCGGTTGAGGAACCAGCGGCCGTAAAAGGCGGGGATGTCAGTCTTGTAACTTGCGGAAATGATCATCGCCGAACGATGGGGCGGACCGCCTGGTCGATCAAGGTCTTGCGATCAACACTGGATCCCTCGGCGCATCGGCCTAAAGTGCCGGCCGTCAAAGCGGATTTCGATCCGCTTAGGACAGCGACCGCGGTCCCGGCCGCACGTGCGGCCGAAGCCCGACTGGCGAATGAAGGCATATGAATCTCAGGAGGACGCCATGACCGGCGAACAGGATCGCGTGATCGAATGGGACGAGGTGGTGCGCTTCCGGCTGCCCGCCGACTGGCGCCCCGACGTCGAGGAGCACGAAGGCCACGCCGTGGCCGCCTTCCACCCGCCCGCCCCGGCCGGCGGGACGCTGCGGCTCGTCACCGACCGGGTGGCGCCCAAGGAGGGGCCGGACGGAGTCGTGGCGGTGCTGCGCGAAATGGCGCTGCGCTTCGTGCGGCCGGACGACCAGCGGGCGAGCGACCGCACCGTCGAGCCCTGGGGCGACGACGGCGTGCTGGCCCAGGCCGTGATGGTCACGCAGGAAGACGGCCGGACCGACGCCCACTATCTGTGGCTGGTCGGGGCCGAGCGCGCCGGAAAGGCGGCCGTCGCCATGTTCAGCTACGGCCTGCCGGCGATCATGGATGGGGATGAATCCTGCGCCGGCACGCTGGCCCTGCTCGATTCGGCCATCCGGTCGGCGGAGATCCTGTAGAAAACGCCCCCTGGAAACGATGAAGCCGCCCGGCGAGGGCGGCTTTGCGGGGGGAGGGTGTCAGCAGTGGCCGGCGCCGCCGGCCATCAGCGCCTTCAGTTGCATGGCTTTCGGATCGAAGGCCAGGGCCGCTTCCTCCGCCGCCATGGACGCGAGGCTGATGAAGCGCGCCAGATCGTCCAGATCGCACTTCGTCGCGTCGTCCATCAGGCTGTCGAGGCAGGACTTGATGGCCAGAGCCACGTCGCGTCGATCGTCCATCATGATGATCCCCCTTGAAAAACCTTGAGATTCCCCGCGTCGGGCCGTCCGGCTGCGAACAAGAACGGCGGCCTACTCCGAACGGATATATCATATCTCCGGCGGTTCTTCACTATTAGATTCTTGCGACATCAAATAAACAGGGCAACCGGCAATTGATTACGCGATGAAATGCACACCGTTACTTGTTAATGAAAAGTTAACGTACGATTAGACACTGACCTATTTCGGTTAATGACTTGTAACATACGCCAACACGCCGCCCAGTCAGGGTAAATGCCCCCGCGCTAGCGTCGGATTTCTTTGAATACGGGGGTATTCTCTTGCCACGCGAACAATCCCCCGCGACGATATGCCTCGGCGTGCGGGACACCTTTTCTCCTTTTGACGGTTAGGTGCATGACCGGGGCGTTGCAGCCCGAAACGCACCTGCCTATATCTCCGGCGACAGTCGTGATCTCACCCACCCGTATCCACTGACCCGATGGGGATCGCGGCGGTGCCGGAACATACGGGCCGCCACGAATCTGCCGAACAACAGAGGCTGAACATGAGCAAAGTCATTGGCATCGACCTCGGCACCACGAACTCCTGCGTGGCCGTCATGGAGGGCTCCGCCGCCAAGGTGATCGAAAACGCCGAAGGCGCGCGCACCACGCCGTCCATGGTCGCCTTCGCGCAGAACGGCGAGCGCCTGGTCGGCCAGCCGGCCAAGCGTCAGGCGGTGACGAATCCCGAGAACACCCTCTTCGCGATCAAGCGTCTGATCGGCCGCCGCTACGACGATCCGCTGACCAAGAAGGACCAGGGCCTCGTCCCCTACAAGATCATTCCCGGCGACAACGGCGACGCCTGGGTGGAAGCCGTCGGCAAGAAGTACAGCCCGAGTCAGATCAGCGCCTTCATCCTTCAGAAGATGAAGGAGACGGCCGAGAACTACCTGGGTGAGAAGGTGACCCAGGCGGTCATCACCGTGCCCGCCTACTTCAACGACAGCCAGCGCCAGGCCACCAAGGACGCGGGCAAGATCGCCGGCCTGGAAGTGCTGCGCATCATCAACGAGCCGACGGCCGCCGCACTCGCCTACGGCATGGAGAAGAAGGGCGCCGGCACCATCGCGGTCTACGACCTCGGCGGCGGCACCTTCGACATCTCGGTGCTGGAAATCGGCGACGGCGTGTTCGAGGTGAAGTCGACAAACGGCGACACGTTCCTCGGCGGTGAAGACTTCGACGCCCGCATCATCGACTACCTCGCCGACGAGTTCCAGAAGGAGCAGGGCATTGACCTGCGCAAGGACCGTCTGGCCCTGCAGCGCCTGAAGGAAGCGGCGGAGAAGGCGAAGATCGAGCTGTCCTCGGCCATGCAGACCGAGGTGAACCTGCCCTTCATCACCGCCGACCAGTCCGGCC
>JAEZPL010000666.1 GCA_023413605.1 Pseudomonadota bacterium | reverse complement strand
CGACCTCCTCCTCCGCCGTTTCCGACAGCCGGCTGGGCATCCTGATGATGCTGCTGGGCATGTCGCTGTTCACCATCAACGACGCGCTCGGCAAATGGCTGGTCAGCGAATACCCGGTCGGCATGCTGCTGGCGATCCGCAGCCTGTTCGGCGCGGTCCTGCTGGCCCCGCTGATCTGGCGGGAGGGCTTCCGCAACGTCTTCGCCGTGAAGCGGCTGCCGTTGCATCTTCTGCGCGTCGGCTGCGTGACGGCGGAGGTCGCCTGCTTCTATTGGGCCGTGCGGGACCTGCCGCTGGCCAACGTGATGACCATCTACATGGCCGCCCCGCTGATCGTCACCGCCCTGTCGGTGCCGCTGCTGGGCGAGAAGGTGGGCTGGCGCCGCTGGGCGGCGGTGCTGGTCGGCTTCGCGGGCGTGGTCATCGTGCTGAACCCGACCGGCCAGTTCGACCCGATCCCGTCGCTGGTCGCCCTGGTCGGCACCTTCATCTTCGCGACGGGAATGATCACCACGCGGCTGCTGCGCGACGCGCGGAACCTGTCGTTGGTCAGCTACCAGACCTTCGGCACGGGGCTGCTGGGGGCGGCGTCGCTGCCCATGGTGTGGGTGCCGCCGCCGGGGCTGGATTTCGTGCTGCTGGGCGCGCTCGGCATCACGGCGCTGGCCGGGCACGCGGCGATGAACCGCTCCCTCCAGCTCAGCCCGGCTGCGGTGGTCGTGCCGTTCCAGTACGTGTCCATCGTGTGGGCGGTGGTGCTCGATCTCGTGGTCTGGGGCACGGCGCCGACGCTGCGCATCGCCGCGGGCGCGCTGCTGATCATCGGCAGCGGACTGTTCGTCTTCTACCGCGAGCAGACGCTGAACCGCGGCGCCGCGGCCGAGGCCAATTCCAGCCTCGGCCCGGGGGCATAGGTTCGGGACTGCTTTCCATGGGGGTTTAAAGCCCTTCTCCCCTTGGGGGAGACGGGTTGGGATGAGGGGTTATGACGCCCGGTAGGGCGGACGAATGACTTTGTTCACCAACTGCCGGCGTTTCACCCTCACCAACTGTCGGTGTTTCACCCTCACCCCAACCCCTCTCCCCTCAAGGGAGAGGGGCTTTTGAGCCAATTTACCGGAACGGCTTCACGTCCGGGTCGACGCCCGCGGCGGCGGGGACGTCCGGGTCGTATTTCGGCTTTTCCTTCAGCTGGTCGCGGGTGGCGTTGACGGTCACCCGCTTGCCATCCGGCGACAGCTGCACGTCGCTCCAGGGCACGGCCACCTGGTTGGCGCCCAGCCCGGCCAGAGCGCCCCATTCCACGACCACGCCGGCCACCTTGCCGTCGGGGCGGACCAGAATGTTTTCCACGTCGCCGACGTCGTTCCCCTGCGGGTCCTTCACCTTCTGGCCGATCAGGTGTTCCACCTGACGGGCCATGGCGTTCTCGGCGTAGGACCGGCGGGCGGCGGCGGGATCGCGCTTCGTGGTGATGTCCGGCGCTTGGTGAATCCGGTCGGTCACGGAATCCTGAGCCGACGCCGACGAAGGACCGACCGCCATGGGAATGCCGACGGCCAAGGCCGCTGCGATGGTCAGTACGAACCGCATCGCTTCTTCCTCCACTGCCTTGATCTTCGCCAAAAACCGGCAAATGCGGGGCAGGGTTCCGTTTTGGGCTACCGGAAAAAGCGTGGTTCCAGCCGGACAGAGACGGGATCCACCGCCGTCCAGCCGTGACGGCGGATCACGTCGTTGGACTCCGCGGGCTTGCGATCGGGGCCGAGCGACCATGTGATGTGGTAGGTCGAGCCGTCCGGCCGGTCCGTGCGGCCGCCGATGGACATCACCAGAGCCTGCACGCCCGCCCCGTCGTCGGCGATGCCGACAACCGTGCCGCCGGTTTCCTTGGGAAGGGGATGGCCGGGGCCGACGTTGAAGGCCAGTGTCACGTGGTGCGCGACGGTGCGGCCGTAAACCGCGGGAAAGCGCGCCAGAAGGCGGCTGCGCTCCCCGTCCGGCAAGGCCCAGCCGGTGTAGCCCCTGCGCATCGCCGATCCCTTTCCGCCCGCGCCTTCAGGCGCCGTCCGTTCAGCGCCGTCCGGTCCGCAGGATCTCCTCGATGATCTGGCCGGCCTCCGCCGGGCCGGAGATCAGCTCGATCATGCGGATGGCGGTGTAGCCGGCCCGCGCGTCGCCGTTGCGGTCGGCCAGCGCCTGCCGCGCGGTGTCGGTCAGCGAGGCCGTGGTCTTCTGCGTCACCGCCTTCAACTCGCCGCGCAGGCCCAGCGTGTCGGCGATGGTCGAACATTTGCGCAGGGCGCGCGCCTGATTTTCCGCCTGAACCATCGTTCCGGTATCGCCGGTGCCGGCCGTCACGGTCTCGACGGCGTTCAGGATGTCCCCGTCGGCGCCGGCGATCACCTGGGTGCGCACCATGTCGTGCACCGACTCCCGGATGCTTTTCAGCCGCTGGTCGAAGTCCTTGTTGCGGCTGTGCTCCATGGCGGAGCGCGTCGCCTCCAGGCTGGCCATCAGGTCGAGCGCGAGGTCGGCGGCGGCCATCCGGTCGGTCATGCCGCCCGGTCCCGCGGCGGCGGTGCGCGACCGTTCCTCGATCCGCGCGACCACGTTGCCGCTGAGGTCCAGGAACAGGGCGGCGCGGTCGCTGGCCTTCTGGCCCAGGTCCATGTCCCACAGGCTGCCCAGCAGGATCGACGGATCGCTCAGCCGTGCCGCGGCCAGCAGGATGAACAGCTTCAGCGTTTCCGGATGTTTGCGGGCGACGGTGCGCCCGATGGCCTGGATGCCGTCCAGATGGTCCTTGTGCAGCTTCGGCACGGGCTTGGGCGCCAGCACGGTCTTCAGCTCGGCCACCGCGGGGGCGATGGACAGGACCTTGGCGATGTCCTGGATGGTGCGCAGCCGATCGGGATTCAGCCGCAGTTCCAGCTCGTCCACATAGCGGCCGGTTTCCAGCTGCTCCAGGATGCTGATGACCGCGGCGCCGGTCAGTTTCCAGAAGGCGTTGGCCTGCTCCATGTGCGACGAGCCGTCGCCGAGCGCGCCGACGACGGTGCGCAGCCGGTCCTTGCCGATCTGCGCTTCCACCAGCGACCACAGCTTGTTGACCACGCCGCGGTCGATCGTGTTCAGCGGCGCCGGCTGGTTGCCGGACGGCACGTGGAACAGATCCTCGAACGGCTCGCAGAACAGCCGCTTGAAAGTCGCGCGCCGCTTCGGGCGCACCTCCGCCAGGCGCGGGCGGATGAGGGAGAAGGTTTTCTGCACCTCCGGCAGGTCGCCGATCTGTTCCAGCAGGCCGACGACCTGCCGGAACCGTGCCTCGTCGATGTCCAGGAGCTTGGAGCCGAGTCCGAGAATTGCGTGTGCGTCCATGGTCAGGCCGCCTTTGCCTTGATCGCCTCGATCCGCATGATCAGGTCCATGTCGAGCTGGCCGCTGCGCCAGTCCACATAGGCCCGCACCGTGCGGCGGTTGGCCGCCAGGATCTGATCGGCCTGAAACGCGTGGTCGCCGTATTCCTCGTCCTTTGGCAGCAGAGGCAGGATGCGGAACAGTTCGTTCACGGTCATGTCCTGCTCGTGCCGGCTCTTGTCCTGGGCCTCGGCCCAGGTGACGACGAGGAAGTCCCAGCCGTCGAGCAGCCAGGACAGCCGCGTGGTGGCGCGGCGCACGACGACCCGCTTCATGTCCCACTGGTTCAGCAGGGCGCCGAAGGCCGCCACCGACTGGTCCAGCTGGGTCACCACGTTGCGGACCTGATTCAGCGTGTGCTCGGCCACCTCCGCGCAGAAATGGCCGAGGGGGGCGGTTTCCGACACGTTGTCGGAGGACCATTCGGTCATGCTGTCGCGGAACTGCACCAGATCGCGCATCAGGCGCCGCAGCCGCGCCGGCTTGGGCGAGGAGGCGAGGCCGACCGGCTCCATATAGGCGGCCAGCTCGGCGACGCGGGCGTACAGTTCCGTCGGCTCGATCGCCAGGCTCTGGGCGGCCTTCAGCATGTGGCTGCGGGTCAGGTGCTGGGCCTGTTCGGACCCCAGGCCGACGCGCAGGATCTCCGTGGCCTCCATGCCGACCGCCTTCAGAACCTCCACCATCAGCTGGAAGTTGATCAGCAGCCGCTGCTCCTCGTCGTCCTTCAGCGCGGCCTCCGCCGCCTCAACGGCCAGAGGGCCGGCCAGTCCGCAGCGCGCCGCCTCCAGCACCGCCTTGCGGATGTCGTCCGGCGAGCAGCCCTCGGCCCTGAGAATGAGTTCCTGAAGCATGCGGTCGTGGACCGTCATCGGAAAAGCCAGCGGCAGGCCCTTCCATGGCACGACATAGACCCCGTGCCCTTCCGACAGGTTCGGGATCAGCACTTCCAGCTGGTCGCGGCTGTCCTTCCGCACCCGGGTCTGAGCCAGCACGGGCGTGGTGAAACCCACCGCGGCGCCGCGCTCCTCAAAAGTCGAGGGGGCGAAATTGATAAGTGAACGCATGGTCGGAGTTTCGTTGCCGGTGCAGAATGGTTCAACACGCCAACGACATCACCATTGCTTCAATTTTTCGTTAAGTCACCAATTAAAACTTTTGGAAGATGGAGTGGTTCAAACGGGAATTCGGTCCTTTGGAGGTAACGTGCCACACCATTGCCCTGTTGACCGTTAATGGAGCGGTTCAGCACGGGGGACACGGCCCATGGCCGTTTTGAAGTGGATCGGCCTCGGCCTTCTGGGGCTTGTCGTCGTGATCGCGGCGGGCGTGGGGATCGCGCTCGCCGTTTTCGACTGGAACGACGCCCGCGGCTTCATCGCGCGGCAGGCGTCCAAGACCCTGAACCGGGAGGTCGCCATCGACGGCGACCTGAAGGTGCATCTGGGCGACCCGATCCGCATCCACGTCGAAGGGGTGCGCGTCGCCAACGCGGACTGGAGCGACGAAAAGACCATGGCGGAGCTGAAGGCGCTGGACGCCTCGCTGCGCTTCTGGCCGCTGCTGCGCGGAAACTACGAGTTTCCGGAGATCCGCCTGTTCGCCCCGAAGCTGGTGCTGGAGAAGAACGACCAGGGTGAGCCGAACTGGAACTTCGGCGGGCCGGATCCGGGCAAGGAGGCGGCCAAGGAGGCGGCCACGCCCGACAATCGCGGCGACATTCCGATCATCGAGGCGCTGGCCGTGGAGGAGGGGCGCGTCCGTTACCGCGACCCGACCAGCAAGATCGACATCGACAGCGGGATCAACACCGCCGTCGGCGGCAACGGCGAGGCGCAGGTCCACCTGGACGGCAACGGCAACTTCGCCGGCCAGCCCTTCACGCTGGTGGTGGAGGGCGGTTCCCTGCAATACCTGCGCGACAACCCCAAGCCCTACCCGATCAAGGTCGAGGCGGCCATCGGCAAGACGAAGGGCAAGATCGAAGGGTCCATCGCCGAACCGGTGAAGCTGGAAGGCGTGGATCTGTCGGTGGCGCTGAGCGGCGACGACCTGTCCGACGTCTTCCCGATCCTGGGCATTCCCACGCCGAAGACCCGGCCCTACAGCATCGCCGGCCATCTGGGGCGCGAGGGGACGGTGTGGCGCTTCGACGGGATGAACGGCAAGGTCGGGGAAAGCGACCTGTCCGGCACGGTGGCCGTGGACACCGGCGGCGGAAAACCGAAGATCACCGGCGACCTGACCTCCAAAAAGCTGGCCGCGGTGGACATGGCCGGCTTCATCGGCGCCTCGCCGGAAGGGAAGGGCGACTACCCGACCAAGACCCCCGACCGCATCATCCCGGCAACGCCGGTGCCGCTGGAGAAGCTGCGCAACGCCGACATGGACGTGAAATTCCGCGGCCAGCACGTCGAGGCGCCCTTCGGGGTGCTGGACGACCTGAACGCCCACGTGAAGCTGGAAAACGGCAAGCTGACCGCCGATCCGCTGTCGCTGGGCGTCGGCGGCGGGCGGATCGCCGGCACCTCCGTGCTGGACGGCAGCCAGAAGCTGGCCTCGCTGCGCACCAACCTGGAGGTCCGGCAGATCAAGCTCGCCCAGCTGTTCCGCGAGACCCGCTTCGCCCAGGAGATGGGCGGCACGGCCAGCGGCCGCGTCCAGCTGACCGGGCGGGGCGCCACCGTGGCCGACATCCTGGCCTCGTCCGACGGCAAGCTGGGCGTCGCGGTGGACGGCGGGCGCATCACCAGCTACGCGGTCAAGGGGCTGAAGACCAACATCCTGGAAACGCTGGGCGTGGCGCTGTCCGGCGACGAGCCGCTGCCCTTCAACTGCCTGGTCGCCAACCTGTCGGTGGACAAGGGCGTGATGACCAGCGAGGCGCTGGTGCTCGACACGCCGGAAACGCTGGTGACGGCGGACGGCACCATCAACCTGCGCAACGAGGCGCTGGACATGCGCATCCTGGGCCGGGCCAAGAAGCCGCAGGTCTTTGCCACCCATGTGCCGGTCCATGTGGGCGGCACGCTGGGCAGCCCCGACATCGGCGTGAACGCCACGGAATCCACCGCCCGCGGGGCCGCCGCGGTGGCGCTGGGCGTGCTGCTGACTCCGCTGGCCAGCGTGCTGCCCTTCCTCGACCCCGGCAGCAACGAGCAGCCGCATTGCGGCGAGCTGGTGCGGAACGCCCGGTCCCCGAACAAGTCCGGCAGCAATCCCGGCAGCAATTCCGGCAATTCCGGTGCCCCCTCCGACGGCAACGGGCGCAGCCGCGCGCCGTCCGGAAAATCCCAGTAGCATCGCTATCCCATTGCGCGCGGAAGACGTCCAAACCATAAGCCAGAAAAGGGCTGCATGACCCTCGACCAAGCCTACGCCTTCGGCATCATCGGCGCGGTGAT
>JAEZPL010000348.1 GCA_023413605.1 Pseudomonadota bacterium | reverse complement strand
GTGCTGATCACGGCGGCCAGCCCGCCCGTGGCCGAACGCATCGGCATTCAGGACACCTTCTACTTCGTCGAACGCCACCTGATGATGCTGGTCCCCAGCATCGCGCTGATGTGCGCCGTGTCGATGCTGAGCCCGCGCGGCGTACGCCGCGTGGCGCTGGTGGTCTTCCTGGTCTCGGTGGCGCTGGTCTACGCGACGCTGGTCGTCGGCGTGGAGATCAAGGGCGCCCGGCGCTGGATCCACGTTCCCGGCCTGTCGATCCAGCCGTCCGAGTTCGTGAAGCCCGCCTTCGCGGTGGTCGCCGCGTGGCTGTTCTCGCTGTCGCGCACCAATCCGGGATTTCCGGGGTCGCTGCTGTCCATCGCGCTGTACGCCTTCACCATCGCCGGCCTGCTGATGCAGCCCGACCTGGGCATGACCGTGGTCGTGTCGGCGGTGTGGTTCTCGCAGTTCTTCCTGGCCGGGCTGAACGTGATCCTGGTCGCGATCCTGGGTGTGCTGGGCGGTGTCGGGCTGGTCGCGGCCTACTTCACGCTGCCGCACGTGCACAGCCGCATCAACCGCTTCCTCGACCCCTCGGCGGGCGACAACTATCAGGTCAGCCGCTCGCTGGAGGCCTTCGCCAACGGCGGCCTGCTGGGCACCGGCCCCGGCCAGGGAACGGTGAAGTTCTCCCTGCCGGACAGCCACGCCGACTTCATCTTCGCCGTCGCGGGCGAGGAGATGGGCCTGATCTTCTGCCTGTTCATCGTCATCCTGTTCGCCTTCATCGTGGTGCGCGGCTTCGCCCGCGTGTTCAACGACACGAACTATTTCGTTCTGCTGGCGGCGAGCGGCCTGCTGATCCAGTTCGGCCTGCAGGCGGCGATCAACATGGGTTCCGCCCTGCACCTGATGCCGACCAAGGGCATGACGCTTCCCTTCATCTCCTACGGCGGTTCGTCGCTGCTGGCGCTCGGCTACGGCATGGGCATGGTGCTGGCGCTGACCCGCAAGCGCTTCGGCCCGGCGGAGTGACGACGATGGCGAAGTCTGTCTCTGAAAAGCCCGCCCTGGAAAAGCCGATCGTTCTGGCGGCCGGCGGCACCGGCGGCCACTTCTTCCCGGCGGAAGCCCTGGCGCGGGAACTGCTGGCGCGCGGCCGCAAGGTGGAACTGATCACCGACAAGCGCGGCCACGCCTTCGGCGACAGCCTGCCGGAGGTGCCGGTCCACCGCGTCCGCGCCGCCGCCCCCGGCGGCAGCCTGATCGGCAAGATCAAGGCGGCGTGGCAGATGGGCCTGGGCCTGCTGGCGGCCAACGCGCTGATGCGCCACCTGAAGCCGGCGGCGGTCGTGGGCTTCGGCGGCTATCCGTCCGTGCCGGCCGTCTACGCCGCGGCGCAGGCGCGCGTGCCGGTGCTGCTGCACGAGCAGAACGCCGTGCTGGGCCGCGCCAACCGGATGCTGATCCCGGCGGCCAAGCGCCTTGCCGTCGCCTTTCCCGAGATTTCGGCCGTCAAGGACGACCACCGCGCCAAGATCGTGCGCACCGGCAACCCGGTGCGGCCCGCCGTCGCCGCCAAGCGCGACGCGGCCTACGCGGCCCCAACCGCGGACGGCCCGATCCGCATCCTGGTGATGGGCGGCAGCCAGGGCGCCCGCGTCTTCTCCGAAGTCATCCCGGCGGCGCTGGGCACACTGCCCGAGGCGTTGCGCGCCCGCATCCATCTGGCCCAGCAGTGCCGCCCGGAGGATCTGGAGGCCGCCCGCGGATCTTACGCCGGCATGGGGCTGGGCGGGCTGGAGCTGGAAAGCTTCTTCCGCGACGTCCCGGACCGGCTGGCGGGCTGCCACCTCGCGCTCACCCGCGCCGGGGCCTCGACCATCGCGGAGCTGACCTGCATCGGCCGTCCGGCGCTGCTGGTCCCCTACCCGCACGCCATGGACGACCACCAGACCGCCAACGCGACGCAGCTGGCCGCCGCCGGTGCGGCGTGGCTGATGCCGCAGACGGACTTCACCGCCGACGCGCTGGCCGCCCGCCTGACGGAGCTGCTGGGCTCCCCCGACGCGCTCGCCCGGGCCGCCGCCGCCGCGCACGGCTGGGGCATGGCCGACGCCGCCAGCCGGCTGGCCGACGCGGTCCTGGCGATGATCGACACCCCAACCGCAATCCCAGCCAGCGCCACGGAGGCCGCGGAATGATCAAGGCGACCCGCAGCAACATCACGCGCCCCCGTTCCTCGAAGCCGTCGCGGGCCAAGTCGTTGCAGGATTGGCCGGCGGACATGACCCGCACCGAAAGTGCGTGGAGCAACCGTCCGCACTGCCCGCTGCTGCCGCGCACGATCGCCGCCCACGGCTTCCTGCGCGACCGCCTTCACATGGTCACGGGGGCCAAGCCCCTGCCCGGCGGCCTGTCCGACATGGCCGTCGACGCCACCCTCAGCCTGATGCTCCGCCGCGGAAAGTAACAGTCACATGCGCGCCCTCCCCCTCTCGATCGGCACCATCCACTTCGTCGGCATCGGCGGCATCGGCATGAGCGGCATCGCCGAGGTGCTGAAGAACCTCGGCTACACCGTCCAGGGCTCGGACCTGGCCGAGAGCGCCAACGTCAAGCGCCTGCGCGAACTCGGCATCGCGGTCTCCATCGGCCACCGGGCGGAGAACATCGCCGGGGCCGCGGTCGTCGTCGTGTCGTCCGCCGTCAAGCGCGACAACCCGGAAGTGGTCGCGGCCCGCGCCGCCCTGGTCCCGGTGGTCCGCCGCGCGGAAATGCTGGGCGAGCTGATGCGCCTGAAGTGGGCCATCGCCATCGGCGGCACCCACGGCAAGACCACGACCACCTCGATGGTCGGCAACATGCTGGAGCACGCCAACCTCGACCCGACCGTCATCAACGGCGGCATCATCAACGCCTACGGCACCAACACGCGCCTGGGTTCCGGCGACTGGATGGTGGTCGAGGCCGACGAGAGCGACGGCACCTTCATAAAGCTGCCGGCCTGCATCGCGGTCGTCACCAACATGGACCCGGAGCATCTGGACTATTACGGCACGTTCGACAACGCGCGGGCCGCCTTCGACAGCTTCGTCCAGAACATCCCCTTCTACGGCTTCGCGGCGCTGTGCATCGACCATCCGGAGGTGCAGGCGATGATCCCGCGCGTGTCGGACCGCCGCATCATCACCTACGGC
>JAEZPL010000324.1 GCA_023413605.1 Pseudomonadota bacterium | reverse complement strand
CGGCCCATGCCGATCACACCGACCGGATGGCTTCGCCGCAACGCATGTCTTCATCACCGCCATTCAAAGCCGGCGCTCCGCACCAGGAGCGCCGGCTTTTTGCTGTTTGGGATGCGGAAACGGGTCGGCTCCGATGCCCCTCCCTGGCCACAGTCGCTCGCAAGCCTCGCGACCGCGCGCCGCCGACGGGCGCCGCCGGCGCCCGTCCGCCCTGCGGCCGTCGACTCTGCGCCCACGCACGGCGGGCAGGGATGAAGGCTGTCCACGTCTGCTCGCGAGGATTGAACGGGGTGCCTTCACGCCCAATCTCGACACGGGTGGAGTGGAGGTCGCCTTCAACCAGCTGCTCGTGTCAAACGGAACGGAGGGAACGCATCGTGGAGCGCAAGAGCGAAGGGCGCGCGGACTATCGGCATTTCCTGACCATTCCGACGCGGTGGATGGACAACGACGTCTATGGCCATGTCAACAACGTGGTTTACTACAGCTACTTCGACACGGTGGTGAACCGCTACCTGATCGAGGCCGGGACCCTGGTCATCGAGTCCAGCCCGGTCATCGGGCTGGTGGTCGAAACGGGATGCCGGTATTTCGCGCCGATCTCCTTTCCCGACCGGGTGGAGGCGGGGCTGCGCGTGGCGCGGCTCGGCAACAGCAGCGTCCGGTACGAGGTCGGGCTGTTCCGGAACGACGAACCCGCACCCGCCGCCGCCGGTCATTTCGTGCACGTCTATGTCGATCGCGAGACGCGCCGCCCGGTGTCTCTCCCCGGCCCGCTCCGCGACGCGCTTACCCCTTTGGTCACGCCGTCCGACTGAGCGGGGCGGAGTAAAGGCGCGCAACAGGGGTTACAAGCTCACCGCCACGGTGGAACTGGCCGGCGTGTGACCGTCGCCGATCCTTTGTGATTCCTTGACTCCTTTGCCCGGGCAACGAAACCCGGCGTCCTCCTGTTCTCGGGGTTCGATGAACTCGGGGGGCGGGCGTTGGACGCAAGCCATGGACAGGGATGAACACGGCGCTTGGTCCCGTCGGCAGGTCATGGGCGGCATTGGCATCGGCATGACCGTTGCCGCAGCCGGTCCGGCGCTTGCCCTGGGTCAAGACCAGCACACAACCAGACACAGCAGCGAGCCGACGATGGACGATCCGCGTTCGAAATACCCGAAGCCGCCCTTCCGGGTCCAGCCGCAGCCATGGCCGGGGCTGGCGCGCGACATGGATCCGAAGCCGGATCATGGCGAGACGAGCTATCGCGGCTCCGGTCGCCTCGCCGGCCGCAAGGCGCTGATCACCGGCGGCGATTCCGGGATGGGCCGGGCCGCAGCCATCGCTTACGCACGCGAAGGGGCGGACGTCGCCATCAACTACTTCCCCAGCGAGGAACCGGATGCCCGCGAGGTGATCCAGCTGATTCAGGAAGCCGGGCGGAAAGGCGTCGCCATTCCCGGCGACCTGCGCGACGAAGCCTTCTGCCAAAGGCTGGTGGCCGACGCCGTTCAGGGCCTTGGAGGGCTGGATATCGTCGTCTGCAACGCCGGCCGGCAGCAGTCCAAGGCCTCGATCCTTGACATCACGACCGAGGATTTCGACGCGACCATGAAAACCAACATCTACGCGCCCTTCTGGATCATCAAGGCCGCCCTGCCGCACCTGAAGCCCGGTGCCTGCATCATCGGCACGACGTCCGAGCAGGCCTACGATCCGTCGCCGGACCTCTACGATTACGCCCAGACCAAAGCGGCGACGATGAATTACGTGAAGTCGCTGGCGAAGCAACTCGGGCCGAAGGGAATCCGGGTCAACGGCGTGGCGCCAGGGCCGATCTGGACGCCGTTGCAGATCAGCGGCGGCGCGCCGGAGGAACGGTACACGAAGTTCGGCGGCACAACCTTCCTCGGCCGTCCGGGCCAGCCGGTGGAATTGGCCTCCATCTACGTCCAGCTCGCGGCCGACGATGCCAGCTTCGCCACCGGGAACATCTACGGCTCGGCCGGCGGGCAGGGACAACCCTGATCATGCGGCAACCCTGATCATGCGGCTGGCCGGCGGATATGAGGCCGGCGGTCAGGCGCTGGAGATTCCGGCGATGTCTTCGATGGCCTGGATGATCGTCGGGGCGTTTCCCCCGGCTTCGGCGACCATCAGTGACCAGATCAGGCACCGTTCAATGGGAATGAGCCGGCGGCGCGTTTCCACATCGGCGGACAAGCGGCTGTAACGGCGGACCATGTCGATGGTGCGTCGAATCGCCATCCGGTCATCCATGGCATCGGCGTCCATGCTCCGCCTCCTCTCAACGTCGGCGCTTCCATCAGGTCTTCTTCATAAGAGTAAGATCCAAAAAGTTGGCTACGCCAATGAAATAATGTTCATTCCATTTTGATGCTGAACAATCAGGCCGAGGCGGGCTGCGGAACCCGGCTGGCCCAACCGTTTCGGGGGCGTATAAACCCTTGGAGCGGCAGCTTCCGGCAGGATGTTTCGGGCCATGGGCGACCAGCATCCTGACGGTGATGGACGCACCCGGGCTGCCTCGAACATCGGGCTCGCCGTTGTCGTGGCGATCCTGCCGGTGGTTGAGCGACGCGCTCGTCCGCGAATCGAAGCTGGAGGACTGCCGGCTTGCCCGCCAGCGCGACGGTACGGTGGTGGACGTGCCGTGTCCTCAGGTGAGGATGACATCGGACAATCCGATGTTGATATCGTTCGGAAACAGGCACAGCAGGCGAACGGCGGAGGGGTCAAGCGGCGCGTTGCCTCCTGCGCCGGCCAGCAGGTAGGCCGCGCTGCTGGTTCCGTCGGTGGCGAGGGCCAGCAGATCGTTTCCCGGCGGTGGACCGACGAACGGCCCCACCGCAGCCCGCAAGCTGGCGAAATCGGCGTCGATCAGGCTGGGCGCCGGGGCGGACAAACGAACCACCTCGTCGGTCGTGCCGTTGATTTCGCCAGGGCCGCGCACACCGCCGGCCAGAACGCCGTCCTGGTTGCGGTCGATGACGCTTCGCAGGGCTCCGGACAACGCAAGCCGGTCGATCCCAGGCTCGAACCCCGTGACCTGATCGAAGCCGGAGGTGACGCCGGGGAGGGCACCGTCGCCAAGCTCCCGGTAGACCAGCGTGTCGGTTGCGCCGTCGGCCGGCAGGGTCAGCAGGTCTGCGCCGCTGCCGCCGATGAGGGCGTTGGGCGCCTGATTCCCGACGATGGTGTCGTTGCCAGCGCCGCCCACCGCGTTCTCGATCAGCGACCGCGGGTCGTTGCCGTGCAGGTAGGCGTTGGCGACGTTGCCGCGCGCCACCTTCGACGGATCCCTCACGTCGAGTTGGGCCAGCTGAGCCGTGGAAAAGGTGCTCCACGCGCCGGGGGCGAGATCGACCGACACGCCGGTCGCGTAGGCGGACAGGTCGTAGGTGTCGTTGCCGCCGCCGTCCCAGATCGTGCGGAAGATCGTGCCCTGGTCCGGCGTGAAGCGGTAAACGGTGTCGTCGGCGTTGGTCGCGTAATTGGCGCCGTACAGGTGTTGCGCCGCGGCGATGTCGTCCAGCATCGGCCCGCCGGGATAGGAGCCGCTGGCGATTGTGTAGCCGCTGAGCGGCGCCCCCGGATAGGAGCGGTAGCTCATCACCGACCGTTCGATGGAATCCGTGGCGGAATCGGCGACGATGCCGCCCGGTGTGGCGTCCTGCGGGTGCTTCAGGCCGATCGCGTGCCCGATCTCATGGACCGCGGTATCATATTGGTAGCTGCCGGGTGCCCAGGTTCCGACATCCGTAATCCGCGGCCCGAACCAGACGTCGCCGCCCTGCGGGGCGCTGCTCGGCAGGTATGTGTAGGCCGTGGCCGCGTCGGACGTGCCGGCGAAACGGATGTCGGCCGTCTGGCCCGGTTCCGCGACGGGGACGAAGGTCAGGGCGGCCACGCTGGCCCAGCTTGCCAGTGCCGCGCTGACCGCCTGCTGCTGGTCGCCGTTCAGGGGCGTGAAGCCGGAGAAGGGTTCGCTTTCCGTGCCATAGTTGGCCCAGGCTGAGGTGGCCACGGGAAAGCCGACGGTCAGCGTCGTCGTGTTCCATTGCCTCTCGTCCAGCAGCGGGTCGATGGCCGCGTTGCCCGACAGGGTCTCCCTGGTCGTCCCGAGCGCCATTCCGGTCCCCCTTGCTTTGGCCCCGTCGCCGTTCAGCACAGGCAAACAAGCCGGCGGGTCCTGAAAGCAGGCAGTCCGTTGGGGTAGCCCATCCGTCCGTGCTGCGCGGTTCCGGCGGTCGGGGGTAAGCCAACCCGGTGCTTGGCGGTTCGGGCGGTTGGGGGCCATATCGCGTTCTGGCAACAGGACGGCGGAACGGGCACCGATGAAGACGGCTTTCAAATGGGCGGCGTGGACCTGTGTCCTGATCATCGCCGTGCTGTCGCTGCTTCCCAGCGACGAGATGATGCGCACCGGCGCGGACGGGCATCTTGAGCATGCCGCCGCCTACGCGGGAACCGCGTTCTTTTTCGGATTGGCCTATTCGGCGGAAAGCCGGTGGGCGAGCATCGCCGGAGGTCTCGTCGCGTTGGCGGGAACGATGGAGATCCTTCAGCATTTCTCCCCCGGCCGGCACCCGGGATTCAGCGATTTCGCCGCAAGCTCGCTCGGCGCCATGCTTGGCCTTGCGGTGGCGGGGCTGGCGCTGCGCCATGCCCTGCGCGCGCAGGCGCGGGGTTGATCCTGCGGCGGCGGCGGGCATTTCCGGCTCGGTTCACTGATAGCCGCGAATCCAGCGCCGGTCGATCCATTGCTTGAGCCGCCACACCCAGGCGCCCTCGGCCACCAACGGCCCGCGGGAGGCCACGGCCCGTGCGTCGCCCGTGCCGATCAGCGCGAGGATGCGGCGTTGCGGCGTGAAGGGCGCCAGTTGTCCGCCGGCCAGGGCGCGGCGGAGGTTGTCGGCGAGCGGCGGCCCCTGGCGGACGGCGAAGACCCCGGCCTTCGGCCGTGGGTGCGGCTGCACCGCCGCCACGTCGCCCGCGGCGAAAATGCGGGGATCGGTGACGGAGCGCAGGGCCGCGTCCACCAGCACGAAACCGCGCGGGTCGAGCGCGAGGCCGGTTTCCGCCAGCCAGGGCGCTGCCCCGGCCTCCGTCGCCCAGACCACGGCGTCGCAGGCCAGCCGCGTCCCGTCGGCGAGGTGCAGGGCATCCGCCTCCACCCGCGCGACGTCGGCCTCCTCGTGCAGCGCGATGCCCCGTTCGGCCAGGACCCGCCGGAAGATCCGCGCCACGCGCGGCGCGTGACCGGCCAGCAGCGGTCCGCGCGTCACCAGCGTGAAGCGGGGCAGGGCGGCGGGGCAGCGGCGGCCCAGCGCGTGGTGCATGGACAGGATCACCTCCACCCCCGCCGCGCCGCCGCCGACCATGGCGACGCGCTGGGGCCGCGCCGCCGCGCACAGCCGGTCGGCCAGTCGGCTCCAGCGCTCCACCAGCCCGTCGATGGGCTTCAGAGGGATGGCGTGCTCCGCCGCTCCAGGCACGTTGAGGGCTGGGCGGGAGCCGATGTCCAGCGACAGCCGGTCGTAGCGGACCGGCGGCTGTCCGTTCAACAACACCCGTTGCGCGCCGCGGTCGATCCCCACGGCCTCCGCGTGGATCAGCCGGGCTCCGGCGACGCGGGTCAGCCGGCGCAGGTCGATGTGGCAGTCCTCAGGGGTGTAGTGCCCGGCGATCAGGCCGGGGATCATGCCGGAATACGGCGTTTCCAGGTCGCGCGTGACCAGCGTCAGGCGCACGCCCGGAACGGGCCGCCGGCCGAAGTTTTTCAGCACATGGACCTGCGCGTGCCCGCCGCCGACGAGAACGAGGTCCTGCTCGATGGGAACGCTGGGCATGAAAGGGCAGGGTCGCAGTCGGTGGCGGTCTGCTTCACGTAATGCCTGAACGCGGTGGTTTGAAGGTCAATGACCACTGACGTGTGACCATCCGGTGCCCTTGCGCTGTTGACACCGGGATGTGTCACGACCGCTTCCGCCCTTGGCGGGTGTGCGGTCTGCGAAAAAGGATGGAAGCACGCCATGCATGATCCCGGCGATCTCGCCATGACGCGGCGCGGCCTGCTGCTGGGGACCGCCGCGACCGTGGCATTGACGGCTGTGACGGCCCCGGCGCCCGCGCAATCGGCCGCCGTCACTCCGCCTGCCACCGGCCCCGCCACCATGCCCGCGGCCACGCCCGCCGACAACCCGGTCATGGCGAGGGTGTCCTTCACCGTGAACGGCCAGCCGCAACACCTGAACCTCGACACGCGGACCACGCTGCTCGACGCGCTGCGCGAGCACCTGCACCTGACCGGAACCAAGAAGGGCTGCGACCACGGCCAATGCGGCGCCTGCACGGTGATGGTCGACGGGCGGCGCATCAACTCCTGCCTGACGTTGGCGGTGATGCACGAAGGCGACAGCATCACGACCATCGAAGGGCTGGGCCGGCCGGGCGGCCTGCACGCCATGCAGGCGGCCTTCGTGAAGCACGACGGCTACCAGTGCGGCTACTGCACGCCGGGGCAGATCTGTTCGGCCGTCGCGGTGCTGGACGAGATCAAGGCCGGCATCCCCAGCCACGTCAGCGCCGACCTGACCGCGCAACCGCAAGCGACGGCCATCGAACTGCGCGAGCGCATGAGCGGCAACATCTGCCGCTGCGGCGCCTATTCCAACATCGTCGATGCGATCACGGAAGTCGCACGGAGGGAGGCATGAGGTCCTTCACCTACGAGCGCGCGGAGTCTCCCGCCGCCGCGGCCGCCGCCGCCGAGCGCAATCCGAACGCCAGGTTCATCGCGGGCGGCACCAACCTGCTGGACCTGATGAAGCTGGAGATCGAGACGCCGACGCACCTGATCGACGTGAACGGCCTCGCCCTCGACACGGTCGAGCCCACGC
>JAEZPL010000448.1 GCA_023413605.1 Pseudomonadota bacterium | reverse complement strand
CAGGCGTCGTGCTCATCCTCCGGGTTGTAGGCGTTGGCAGTGGTCAGCGCCGCGGCGTTGGCGCGGTATTCGGCGACGAACTGCTCACCCTGGTTCAACTCGGTGGTCATCGGTGGACCCTTTCCGTCTTCAATGCCGGAGGGCGGCTCAAGCCCCCTCCGTTTCCGCGTCCCGCGGAAGTCGTGGACCCCGTGGGCCGGGCGCACCCCGTGGTGCGGCCCGACCGGCACATTTCAGAAATTACTCGGCCGCCTGGGCGACGAGGGTCTCGGCCTTCGCCTGGGCGAAGGCGTGCATCGCGTCCGCCGCGTCGCGTCCGTCGCGGATGGCCCACACGACCAGCGAGGCGCCGCGCACGATGTCGCCGGCGGCGAAGACGCCGTCCAGGTTGGTCATCTTGGTGCGGTGGTCGACCAGCAGCGTGCCCCAGCGGGTGACCTTCAGCTCCGGTTCGTCGAACATCGAGGGCAGGTCTTCCGGCTCGAAGCCCAGGGCCTTGATGACCAGATCGGCCTCGACCGTGAACTCCGACCCCTCGATCACCTGCGGGGTCTGGCGGCCGGTGGCGTCGGCGATGCCCAGGTGGATGCGCACGGCGCGCACGCCGGTCACGACGGTGTCACCGGTGAAGCCCTCGGGCGCCACCTGCCAGACGAACTCCACGCCCTCTTCCTCGGCGTGGGCGACTTCGCGCTGCGAGCCCGGCATGTTCTTGCGGTCGCGGCGGTACAGGCACTTCACCGACTTGGCGCCCTGGCGGATGGCCGTGCGCACGCAGTCCATGGCGGTGTCGCCGCCGCCCAGCACCACGACGTTCTTGCCGGCCGCGTTCAGGGAACCGTTGGCGTAGGCCTCCACCGTGTCGCCCAGGCTCACCTTGTTGGAGGTGGTCAGGTATTCCAGCGCCGGCACGATGTTGCCGAGGCCGCAGCCCGGCGCCTTGATGTCGCGGGCCTTGTAGACGCCGGTGGCGACCAGGATGGCCACATGGCGGCGGCGCAGCTCCGGCAGGGTGGCGTCGCGGCCGACCTCGAAGTTCGGGTGGAAAACGACGCCCGCGTCGGCCAGCAGCTGCACGCGGCGCTCGACGACCGTCTTCTCCAGCTTGAAGCCCGGAATGCCGTAGACCAGCAGGCCGCCCATGCGGTCGTAGCGGTCGTAGACGTGCACCTCGTAGCCCTTGGCGCGCAGCTCCTCGGCGGCGGCGAGGCCGGCCGGGCCGGCGCCGATCACGCCGACCGACAGGCCCAGCTCGCGCGACGGCTTGCGCGGCTTGACCCAGCCCTTATCCCAGGCGGTGTCGGTGATGTACTTCTCGACCGATCCGATGGTGACCGCGCCGTGGGTCGACTGCTCGATGACGCAGTTGCCCTCGCACAGGCGGTCCTGCGGGCAGATGCGGCCGCAGATCTCCGGGAAATTGTTGGTGGCCTGGGAAACCTCGTAGGCTTCCTCCAGCCGCCCTTCCGACGTCAGCTTCAGCCAGTCGGGGATGTTGTTCGAAACGGGGCAGTGCACCTGGCAGAAGGGCACGCCGCATTGGGAGCAGCGGTTGGCCTGCTCGTTGGCGCGCTCGTCGGAGAAGCGGGCGTAGATCTCGGCGAAATCCTGGCGGCGCTCCTCAGCGGGGCGCTTGTCGGGCATCCGCTGCGCGGTGTGCACGAAGCCCAACATCCTCTGGTTCGCCATAACGCCTGCTCCTTCTTCGCGTGTCCCGCGCATTCGGGACGGTGCCGGCGGCCGGGCGGCCCGTCGGGCATCCAACGGGGCGTGGCCGCAGTGAAAATGAATGTCCGCGGTTGCGCGGTCGGATCGTCATATACCGCATGGGAACAAGGCTGGCGAGCAAAATTTGGCCGTTAGGTCAGTTAAGCTGACCAAACTGTGACGTGATGTCACAGGCGCCCATTTGGGCGAGCGGAAGCTCCGAAAACCGGAAACAAAATTAGTCCCATATCGGGACTATGTCTCAAATCGGGGTATCGCCCCTTGTCCCTTCGCCAACCAGACTGTGCACTGCTATAAGCCGCGGATTGCCGACCTCACATCCGCTAGAGGCCACGCGCTGCATGTTCATCGACCAATATCTCGACGCGATCCTGCTCGGCCTGATCGAAGGGCTGACGGAATTCCTGCCGGTGTCGTCGACCGGTCACCTGATTATCTTCGACAACCTGCTGGGCTTTGACGGCCCGCCGGGCCACGTGTTCGAGGTGGTGATCCAGCTCGGCGCGATCCTGGCGATCTGCACCGTCTATTTTGCCCGCCTGTGGCGCGTCGTCACCGGGCTGAAGGACGATCCGGGCGCGCGGGCCTTTGCCATTGCGGTGATCCTGGCCTTCCTGCCCGCCATGATCCTGGGCGCCGGGCTGCACGGCATCATCAAGAGCGTGCTGTTCAACCCGACGGTCGTCAGTTTCGCGCTGATCATCGGCGGCATCGCGATCCTGCTGGTCGAGCGCCTCGTTCCGGCGCCGCGCTATCACCAGATCGAGCGGTTTCCGGCGCCGCTGGCGCTGAAGATCGGCCTGTGCCAGTGCCTGGCGCTGGTGCCGGGCGTGTCGCGGTCGGGCGCCACGATCCTGGGCTCTCTGCTCATGGGCGTGGACCGGCGCACCGCCGCCGAGTTCTCTTTCTTCCTGGCGATCCCGACCATGGCCGGCGCCACGGTCTACGATCTGTACAAGAACTGGGGCGGGATGAACTTCGATGCCGGCGCGCTGATCGCGGTCGGTTTCGTCACGGCCTTCATCGCCGCGGCGCTGGTCGTGAAGACGCTGGTGGACTTCGTCGGCCGCTACGGATTTGCGCCGTTCGGCTGGTACCGCATCGTCATCGGCACGGGGATGCTGGCGTTCTTGTATCTGTAACGTTGAAGCGGGCTCTCACGCGCGCCGGGGAACGGCGCGCGAAGAGGCCAGGGCGATGACGAGCGCCAGCGCGGCAACCAGGGTGAAGGAAAAGCCCACCGAACTGGCCTCCGCCACAAATCCCAGCAGGGCGGGGCCGGTCAGCACGCCGGCATAGCCCAGCGTCGCCACCGCCGCGATGGATGATGCGGCGGACTCCTCATCCCCCGACCCCGCCGCGCTGAACAGCACGGGCACCACGTTGGACAGGCCGATTCCGGTCAGCCCGAAACCCACCACCGCCATGACCGGCCCGCCGCCCACCAGCGCCAGCGCCAGCCCGGCGAAGGCCAGCATCGCGCCGGTGCGCACCAGGGCAACGCCGCCGAAACGCTGCCGCAGCCGGTCGCCGCAGAAGCGGCCGACCGCCATGGCGCCGGAAAACACGGCGAAGCCAAGGGCGGCCACCGTCGCCGCCCCGCCGAGATCCTCGCGCAGGTAGATGGCGCTCCAGTCCAGGATCGCGCCTTCGCTCATAAAGGCCAGGAAGGTCAGCAGGCCAAGAAGCAGTGTATCCCGGCTGGGCAGCGCCAGCCCCGACGGCTCGGCGCTGGTGTCGGCGCTGCTCGGCAGCAGCCGGCTCTGCACCGCCAGGAACAGCGCAAGCACGATGCCCGCGATCAGGCCGCTTTGCGCGACCGGCGGCAGCAGTTGCAGCAGCAGGCCGCCGCCCCCGGCGCCGAACAGGCCGCCCAGGCTCCACATCCCGTGCAGCGACGACATGATCGGACGGCCGAGGTGACGCTCCACCAGCGCGCCGTGGGCGTTCATCGCGACGTCCATGGTGCCGCCGGCCGCGCCGAACAGGAACAGCGTGGCGCACAGCGTGACGATGTCGGGCATCAGCGCCGGCAGCGGCAGCAGAAGGCAGAAGAGCAGGGCGGTCACCCGTACCGCCGGGGCGCTGCCCACGCGGCTGAGCAGCGCGCCGGTGCCGATCATCGCTGTCAGCGCGCCCGCCGCAAGGCACAGAAGGGCCAGACCGACCACGCCGGGGCTCAGGTCCAGGTGATCCTTGATCACGGGGATCTGCGTCGCCCACACCCCGAACACGGTGCCGTTCAGGAAGAAGGCCGTGATGGTTGCCCATCGCGCCGCCGGAGCGCGCGCCGCCACATCGCCCATGGAAAGCCCTTGCCGCTCTGGTTGTGCCAACAACCGGTTAGGTGCAGGCCGGCCGTGGCGAAATCAAGGCGACCGGTCGACGTGCAAGGCACCCTTGCAGCG
>JAEZPL010000261.1 GCA_023413605.1 Pseudomonadota bacterium | reverse complement strand
ATACATGTTCATCGAGCCGAAGTACGAATTCTCCATCGGCTCACCCGGAGACCAGCTGGCCTTCATCATCTACACCGGCCTCGGCTTCGCCATCGCGGCCGTGACGGAGGCGCTGCGCAAGACGCTCGACGAGCTGCACCAGGCTTGGGAGCAGGTGGCCGCGGCGGACCGGGAAAAGGACCTGATGCTTCAGGAAATCCACCACCGCATCCGGAATGACCTCCAGCTGATCACCGCACAGCTGACAATGGCCGCGCGCCGGTCGGAGAACGCGCAGGACATCGTCGCCGGAACCATCGACCGCATCGGCGTGCTCGCACGCGTCTACACCCGGCTGCGCCGGATCGAGGGCACCAGCATCGTCAACGTGAAGGAGTTCCTGGAAAGCTTGGTGCAGGATCTCCAGGCGGGCATGGTGGGCCTGCGGCCCATCGTGCTCAGCGCGCGTGCCGACAGCGTGGACGTGGACATGGGAACGGCGGTGGCGCTGGGCACCATCGCCAACGAACTGGTCACCAACGCGGTGAAATACGCCTTCCCGGACGGCCACGCCGGCCTGATCGACGTGACCTTCCAGCGGGAGGGCGACTGCTATGTCCTCATGGTCTGCGACAACGGTGTCGGGCTCTCCCCGGACGGGCCGAAGGGAACCGGCCTGGGCCGGCAGATCGCCCGGCAACTGGCCCTGCAATTGCGCGGCACGCTGGAGGTGCAGTCGAGGGACGAGGGCGGGGTCAGGGCCACCCTGCGCTTCCCGGCACCGGGCTGATCCCTCGCTCCCCCTCCGTTTACGCCAGCGCCTTCGCGGCGTGGCGCAGGTGGTCGTCGATGAAGGTCGCCATGAAGAAATAGCTGTGGTCGTAGCCCGGCTGCATCCGCAACGTCAGCGGATAGCCCGCCGCCTCCGCCGCCTTTTTCAGGGCGTCCGGCTTCAGCTGCTTCTCCAGGAATCCGTCGGCGTCTCCCTGGTCCACCAGCAGCGGCAGGCGTTCCGTGGCCCGGCCGATCAGGGCGCAGCTGTCCCACTCCAGCCACGTCGCGTAATCGGACCCGAAGAAACGCTCGAACGCCTTCTCGCCCCATGGCACGCTGGCCGGGTTGGCGATGGGCGCGAAGGCCGACACCGAGCGGTAGCGGCCCGGATTGCGCAGCGCGCAGACGATCGCCCCGTGCCCGCCCATGGAATGGCCGGCGATGGAGCGCCGGTCGGTCACCGGCAGTTCCGCCTCGACCAGTTCCGGGAGTTCGTGCACCACGTAGTCGTGCATGCGGTAATGCTTCGCCCAGGGCTGCTGCGTCGCGTTGACGTAGAAGCCGGCGCCCAGGCCGAAGTCCCAGGAGCCGTCCGGGTCGCCCGGCACGTCGGGGCCGCGCGGGCTGGTGTCCGGCGCCACGATGGCGATGCCCAGTTCCGCCGCCATGCGCATGGCGCCGGCCTTCTGCATGAAGTTCTCGTCCGTGCAGGTCAGGCCGGACAGCCAGTAGAACACCGGCACCTTGCCGCTTTCGGCCTGCGGCGGCAGGTAGACCGCGAACACCATGTCGCAGCCCAGCACCGTGGAGTGGTGCCGGAATCGCTTGTGCCAGCCGCCGAAGCAGCGGTTCGCCGCGATCTGGGTCAGACGCTCGGTCATCATCCCCCCTTTGATTCTTGTTTGGAATCGCGGGTCGGGCCGCGCCGCGGCTCGGCCCGACCCGCGATGGTCGCCTTACTGATTGTAGAGGATGACGGAGCGGATGCTCTTGCCTTCGTGCATCAGGTCGAAGGCCTTGTTGATGTCCTCCAGCCCCATGGTGTGGGTGATGAAGGTGTCCAGTTCGAACTTGCCGTTCAGATAATCCTCGACATAGCCCGGCAGCTCCGACCGGCCGCGCACGCCGCCGAACGCGGAACCGCGCCAGACGCGGCCCGTCACCAGCTGGAACGGACGGGTGCTGATCTCCTGCCCGGCGCCGGCCACGCCGATGATGACCGACTCGCCCCAGCCCTTGTGGCAGCATTCCAGCGCCGCGCGCATCACCTGCACATTGCCGATGCATTCGAAGCTGTAATCGACGCCGCCATCGGTCAGTTCGACCAGAACCTCCTGGATCGGGCGGTCATAGTCCTTGGGGTTGATGACGTCGGTGGCGCCCAACTGCTTGGCGATCTCGAACTTGTCGGGGTTGATGTCGATGCCGATGATGCGCGAGGCCTTCGCCATCACGGCACCGATGATCGCCGACAGGCCGATGCCGCCCAGGCCGAAGATGGCGACGGTGGAGCCCGGCTCGACCTTCGCGGTGTTGCGCACGGCCCCCATGCCGGTGGTCACGCCGCAGCCCAGCAAACAGACCTTCTCCAGCGGGGCGGCCTTGTTGATCTTGGCGACCGCGATTTCCGGCAGCACCGTGTATTCGGAGAAGGTGGAGGTGCCCATGTAATGGAAGACCTCGCGCCCCTTCACGGTGAAGCGGGTTGTGCCGTCGGGCATCAGGCCCTTGCCCTGGGTGGCGCGGATCGCCTGGCAGAGGTTGGTTTTGCCGGACAGGCAGAATTTGCACTT
>JAEZPL010000441.1 GCA_023413605.1 Pseudomonadota bacterium | reverse complement strand
CGAGGCGGATGTCGGTGTCGATGTTGACCTTGCGCACACCGTTGCGGATGCCCTCCTGAATCTCCGCGACCGGCACGCCGTAGGTTTCCCGGATGCTGCCGCCGTGGGCGCGGATGATCTCCAGCCACTCCTGCGGGACGGAGGAGGAGCCGTGCATCACCAAATGCGTGTCGGGAATCCGCTCGTGGATGGCGCGGATACGGTCGATGGCCAGCACCTCTCCGGTGGGGCGCCGGCTGAACTTGTACGCGCCGTGGCTGGTTCCGATGGCGATGGCCAGCGCGTCCACGCCGGTTTGCTCCACGAAATCCGCCGCCTGCTCCGGGTCGGTCAGCAGTTGCTCGCGCGACAGGACGCCCGCGGCGCCGGACCCGTCCTCCTCCCCCGCCCGGCCGGTTTCCAGCGATCCCAGGCAGCCAAGCTCCCCCTCCACCGACACGCCGACGGCGTGCGCCGCCTCCACCACCTGGGCGGTGACCCGGACGTTGTGGTCGTAGCCGGCGGGCGTCTTCATGTCCTCCAGCAGCGAGCCGTCCATCATCACGCTGGTGAAGCCGGAGCGGATGGCCTGCTGGCAGACCGCCGGGCTGGCACCGTGGTCCTGGTGCAGACAGACGGGGATGTGCGGCCACGTCTCCACCGCCGCCTGAACCATGTGGCGCAGGAACGGCTCCCCAGCGTACGTCCGCGCGCCAGCCGAGGCTTGCAAAATCGCCGGGCTGGCGCAGTCGTCCGCCGCCTGCATGATCGCCTGGATCTGTTCCATGTTGTTGATGTTGAAGGCCGGCACGCCATACCCCTGTTCCGCGGCGTGGTCGAGGAGCTGTCGAAGGGAAATCAAAGCCATGGGAAGGCCTCCGTTGCGGGCGGCGATGGCGGGCGTGGCGCTCAGAAGAACTTCTTCTTGCGGTCCACGAGCTGCAAAATCATCGGCGTGAAGATCAGCTGCATCGCCAGCGCCATCTTGTCGCCGGGACAAACGATGGTGTTCGGCCGCGTCATGAAGCTGTCCTTCAGCATGGACAGCAGGTAGGGGAAGTCGATCCCCTTCGGCCGCGCGAAGCGGATGACCAGCATGCTTTCGTCCGAGGTCGGGATGTCGCGCGCGACGAATGGGTTGCTGGTGTCGACCGTGGGCACGCGCTGGAAATTGACGTCGGTGCTGCTGAACTGCGGGCAGATGTATGTCACATAGTCCGGCATGCGGCGGAGGATGGTGTCGACGATCGCCTCCTCCGAATAGCCGCGGATGTTGCGGTCGCGGTGGATCTTCTGGATCCACTCCAGGTTCACGATGGGCACGACGCCGATCTTCAGGTCGGCGTGCCGGGCGACATCCACCGTGTCGGTGCGCACGCAGCCGTGAAGGCCTTCGTAGAACAGCAGGTCGGTGCCGGGTTCGATCTCCTCCCACGGGGTGAAGGTGCCGGGTTCCTGCCGGTAGGGGGCGGCCTCCTGCGCGTCGTGCAGGTATTTGCGCATGCGGCCGCTGCCGGTCTCGCCATAGGCGCGGAACAGTTCCTCCAGATCCTCGAACAGGTTCGCCTCCGGGCCGAAATGGCTGAAGGCCGGGCACTGGGTCACCCGCGCTTCCTCGACGCGGGCGCGCATCTCCTTGCGGTCGTAGCGGTGGAAGCTGTCGCCCTCGACGATGGTGGCGGTCACGGCCTCGCGGCGGAAGATCTGCTGGAAGGTGCGTGTGACGGTGGTCGTCCCCGCCCCGGAGGAGCCGGTGACGACGATGATCGGGTGCCTGACCGACATGGGAACCTCGCATCGGAACCTAAGCGTTGGGAGCGGATTCGGGCGCCAGGAACAGGGAGCGCGAGCCGAACAGCGGGGCGTGGAACCGCAGGTCCTCCCCACGGTCGTGGGCCGTGTGGTAGGCCACCAGCCGCTCCACCTCCGCCTTCGACCCGAGGATCACCGGCACCCGCTGGTGCAGCGCACCCGGCTGGATGTCCAGGATGCGCTGGCGCCCGGTGCTGGCCGCCCCGCCGGCCTGTTCCACCAGCATGGCGATGGGGTTCGCCTCGTACAGCAGGCGCAGGCGGCCGGGCCGGTGGGTCGGGCGCGCGTCGCGTGGGTAGAGGAACACGCCGCCGCGGATCAGGATGCGGTAGACCTCCGCCACCAGCGAGGCGATCCAGCGCATGTTGAAGTCCTCCGCACGGGGGCCGGACGCGCCCTCGATGCATTCCTCCACATAGAAGCGCACCGGCACTTCCCAAAACCGCATGTTGGAGCTGTTGATGGCGAACTCGCAGGCCCGCTCCGGGATGCGCATGTCGGGGTGGGTCAGGGTGTAGGCGCCGATCTCGCGGTCCAGCGTGAAGCCGTGCACGCCCCGCCCGAAGGTGGCCACGATCATGTCCGCCGGCCCGTACAGCGCGAAGCCCGCCGCCACCTGCCGCGTTCCGGGCTGGAGGAAATGCTCCACCTCCGGTTCCTCGACGCCCTCGGGCGCCATCAGGATGGAAAAGATGGTGCCGACCGTCAGATTGACGTCCAGGTTGGAGGATCCGTCCAGCGGATCGAACACCAGCAGGTAGCGTCCGCGCGGAGCGTCGGGCGGGATGCGGTATGGCTCCTCCATCTCCTCCGACACCATGCCGCAGAGCTTGCCGCCGTATTCGCAGGTGCGCAGCATGATCTCGTTGGCGATCACATCCAGCGGCTTCTGCACCTCGCCATGGACGTTGACGCCGGGGGCCGGCTTTTCGGTGTCGGCCGGCCGGTGCAGCGCGCCGCGCGCGACCGCGTTGGCGATGAACTTGCACGCCGTCTGGACGTCGTTCAGAAGCGCCGTCAGGTCCGTGTCGGCCCCGCCACGATGGCGCTGATCCTCGATGATGAACCTGCTGAAGGTCATGCGGCGGTGCGGCATGGCGTTCTCCCCCTTGGACGGTGTGGCATCCGGATCTATTGCGTGAAGACGCGGCTCTTGCGGATGTCTTCCTCGGTGATGGTCAGCAGGGCGCCGGCATCGACGGCCCGCGCGCGGGCTTCGAACAGGCGGTTGGCTTGGCGCAGGCGGGCGCGGTCGAGCGCGTTGCGGATGGAGCGCGCGTTGGCGAAGCGCGGCTGGGCCATCCGGTGCGTGATGTAGTCGCCCATGGCCCGTTCCGCCTCCGGCGCGAAGCGGTACTGCATCCCCTCGACCATCAGCCGGGCGATGGCGAGCAGTTCGCCCGCTTCGTAGTCGGGAAAATCCACATGGTGCGCGATGCGCGAGGCCATGCCGGGGTTGGACTTGAAGAAGGTGTCCATCCGGTCCCTGTAGCCGGCCAGGATCACCACGAGGTCGTCGCGGCTGTCCTCCATGACCTGCAACAGGATCTCGATGGCCTCCTGCCCATAGTCGCGCTCGTTCTCCGGCCGGTAGAGGTAGTAGGCCTCGTCGATGAACAGCACGCCGCCCATCGCCCGCTTCAGCACGTCCTTGGTTTTGGGTGCCGTATGCCCGATGTACTGCCCGACCAGATCGTCGCGGGTGACGCCGACCACATGGTTGCGCCGGATGTAACCCAGCCCGTGCAGGATGCCGGCCATGCGCCGGGCCACCGTGGTCTTGCCGGTGCCGGGGTTGCCGGTGAAGCACATGTGGAGCGACGGCGGCTCCGCCCGCAGGCCCAGCGAGCGGCGCGCCCGTTCCACCAGCAGCAGCGCCGCGATCTCCCGGATGCGGGTCTTCACGGGCTTCAGCCCGACCAGTTCGCGGTCCATTTC
>JAEZPL010000193.1 GCA_023413605.1 Pseudomonadota bacterium | reverse complement strand
GGCCGGCAACGATCAACTGTTCGGCGGGGCCGGCAACGACTGGCTCGACGGCGGGGCGGACAACGATACCGTGAAGGGCGGACGCGGGGACGACACGCTGGTCGGCGGGGCTGGCGACGACTGGCTGATCGACACGCTGCGCGACGACGGCGCCGACCTGTTCCTGCCCGGGACCGGCAACGACCACATGGTCAGCTATTTCGACCAGACCACGGACATCTTCCGCATGCAGGCGGCGTCGGGCGGGTTCGGCCGCGACGACATCCAGTATTTCGAGAAGGGCATCGACCGGATCGAGTTCCAGGGCTACACGGCCGGCAGCATGTCGGTTGCCGCCACCCAGACCGGAACGGTCTTCTCCTTCAGGGACGGTTCGTCGCTGACCGTCGACAGCACGGGGCTGGTGGCCGGCCGCGACTACGTGTTCGTCTGATCCGTTGGGGGTGGTGCGGGAGGGAACGGCCCCTTCCCGCACCCGATCGCCCGTCTGCCGCGTTATAGCTTCACCACAGCGTTGGAGGAGGCAGCCCATGCGCACCCCCCGGACGAACTCCGCATCGAAAAGACCGCCCCGAACGAGAACCCTTGCGTGGAAGCCGGCGGCAGCCAGGCTGCTGGCGGCCGGCGCGTTGCTGGCGCTCGGCGCCTGCGCGGAAGTCGGAGACACACCCCGGCCGATGGCATCCATTTCGCCGCTAGAACTGGTCGGGCTGTCCGTGCAGTCGGTGGAGCCCGACCGGCTCCTCGGCACGGTGGAGGACGTGGTCGTCACCCCCAACCTGGAACCCGTCCAGCTTCTGGTTGAGAGCGGCTCGCCGGCCTATCCGGTCCAGCGGCGCGTCGCGCTGGACACCGGCAACGTGCGCTATTCCACCGAGCGGCAGGCGCTGCTCCTCAGCGGGATGAGCGTGGAGCAGTTCGCCGCCCTGCCCGTGATCGGAACCGATCAGACAGGCGTGCCGCCGCAGCCCGGATCGCCGGACGCCACCAACTGGTACAGGGCTACGTCCCCCGGCCCGATTCCCGCGGCACGCTAGCGCGCCCCCGCGCTTATCGGTCCCCGAACGAAATGGACCGCGCAAACGAACGGCGCCGTGGATCTTCTCCGCGGCGCCGTCGATACGCGATTTGCTGCTCGCGATTGCCCGGGCGGCAGGCCTCAGAACGGGATCTCGTCGTCGAGATCGTCGTGCCGGGGCGGAGCGCCGCCGCCGCTGCGGCCACCGCCACCGCCGGCACCGCCGCCGTAACCACCGCCACCACCCCCGCCGTAGCCGCCACCGCCGCCACCGCGCGACTCGTAGCCACCGCCACCGCCGCCATAGCCGCCACCACCGCCTTCGCCCTCACGCGGGCCGCCGGTGAAGTCGATTTCGTTGACACGCACGGAAAGGCCGGCGCCACGGGTGCCGTCGCGCTTCTCGAACTCGCGGATCGTCACCTCGCCGGAAACGACCACCTGCTTGCCCTTGGTCAGATGCGGGGCCAGCGCTTCCGCGCGGCGTCCCCAGATCGAGCAATCGACCCACTGGGTGGTCTTGCGCTCGCCGAAGCCAACGTCGTTGGCGACGCGGAAGCCCAGGACCTTCTCGCCGCTCTGCGTCGAGCGCAGCTCGCCATCCGCGCCCAGGCGCCCTGTAAACGTCCATACATTCATCGCACGTGTCTCCTAGCGCGGGTGTCCCGGCATCGTCTCCGACCCGTTCGGGCGCCCGGCGGAAGGGCGTCCAGATGCCGAGGGTGTCTGTTCGCAGGGCCGGTTTGGTCTGTTTGCCCGGCCCCGCTCACGCTTCGTAAAGCATGCGGCATGGGCGCGGGTCAACCGCCGAGGAGCGCTTCGCCCCGATCGCCCGAACCAACCCGCCCGGCCCGCGCGATAGAGAACACTCCATGAACAAATATAGCAGAGTCCGTTGGCGCGTGAAACAGATTCCTTTGCCATCCTCCGCCTTCCCCGTGCGAATCGGATGAGTGATGCGGCGCGACAGTGGCAATTCGGTCGCGCGTCGCACATATCTGACCGGGCTTCAAGCTGCTTCCCTTCCCTACGCGATTCAGCTAAGAACACTCCATGAACAAGCACATCAGTGTCCGCGGCGCGCGGGAACACAACCTCAAGAACGTCGACGTCGATCTGCCGCGCGACGAACTGATCGTCATCACCGGCCTGTCGGGATCGGGCAAATCCTCGCTCGCCTTCGACACGATCTACGCCGAGGGCCAGCGGCGCTACGTGGAGAGCCTGTCGGCCTACGCGCGCCAGTTCCTGGAACTGATGCAGAAACCCGACGTCGATTCGATCGAGGGGCTGTCGCCGGCCATCTCCATCGAACAGAAGACGACGTCGAAGAACCCTCGCTCCACCGTCGGCACGGTGACGGAGATCTACGACTACATGCGCCTGCTCTGGGCGCGCGTCGGCATCCCCTACTCGCCCGCCACCGGCCTGCCCATCGAAAGCCAGACGGTCAGCCAGATGGTCGACCGCGTGCTGGCCATGCCGGAGGGCACGCGCCTGCTGCTGCTGGCCCCGCTCATCCGCGGCCGCAAGGGCGAGTACAAGAAGGAGATCCAGGACCTCCGCAAGCGCGGCTTCCAGCGCGTGCGCGTCGACGGCACGATGCACGAGATCGACGAGGTGCCGGCGCTCAACAAGAAGCTGAAGCACGACATCGACGTGGTGGTTGAC
>JAEZPL010000163.1 GCA_023413605.1 Pseudomonadota bacterium | reverse complement strand
GACGCGGAGATCCCGGCGGTCATCTACCACGTCTTCAGCGAGCTGGACTTCGGCGGCTTCACCATCAACGTGAACAACCGCAAGGTTCTGCTGGGCCTGCTGGACGGGCTGGGCGTGGACGACGCGGAAAAGCGCGTGCTGGTCCTGCGCGAGATCGACAAGCTGGACAAGATCGGCCGCGACAAGGTGCGCGACAGCCTGACCGGCCTCGGCATGACGCCGGATGCCGCCGACACGATCCTGTCCCTGATCGACGCCAAGGGCAGCAACGAGGAGACCCTCGCCGCCCTCAACGCGTTGGGCATCGAGAACGAGACCTTCCGCCAGGGCGTGACGGAGCTGACCACGGTCATCGAGGGGCTGAAGGCCTTCCAGGTGCCGGACGGGGTGGTGCGCATCAACCTCGCCATCGCGCGCGGGCTCGACTACTACACCGGCACGGTCTACGAGACCTTCCTGAACGATCATCCGGGCATCGGCAGCGTGTGCTCCGGCGGGCGTTACGACAATCTGGCGAGCCACTACACCAAGTCGAAGCTGCCGGGCGTCGGCATCTCCATCGGCGCCACGCGCCTGTTCTACCAGCTGATGGAAGCCGGCATCATCAAGGACGGCGGCGCCACCGCCCAGGTGCTGGTGACCCAGATGGACCCGGCGCTGTCGGCCGACTACTACCGTCTGGCGACGGACCTGCGCGCGGCGGGCATCAACACCGAAATCCAGCTGGACGGCGGCAAGATCGCCAAGCAGATGAAGTACGCGGACCGCGCCGGCATTCCCGTGGTGGTCCTGATGGGCTCCGACGAAAAGGCCCGCGGCACGGCGACCCTGAAGCATCTGGTCAAGGGCGAGCAGGTCGAGGTCCCGCTGGCCGAGATCGCCGCGAAGGTGAAGGAGTTGCTGGCTTCGTGATGGCGTGGGGCTTCACGCCCCACCCACACCGTCCCCACCTCACACCTTCCCGACCAGCGCCACCCGCGTGATCGGCCGCAGGGAGGCCAGCGCCTCCAGCAGCATCGGCCCGGCGATGCCGGCCGCGAGCGCGGCGGTGAAGACCGCGAGATCCGGCAGGTGCAGGCGGTGCATCACCACGCGCATGCCCGCCGTGAAGAAGGCGTGGTGCAGGTAGATGCTGTAGGAATGCCCGCCGATCCGCCGGAACACCGCGCTGGACGGCATCACCCGCAACAGCACCATCGCCCCGCACATGCCGCACAGCATCGGCACCGGGTCGCTCCAGGCCAGGGCATGGTGCTGGAACAGCGCCATCTGGTGCATCCCGATGGACAGGGCGAGGCCGGCCACCGTCAGGCCCACGACCTCAGGCCGGCGGAACAGCGCCGGGAAGCGGGTGAAGGCCACGCCCAGCAGGAAGTGGGGCAGCAGGATCATCGCTTCGTTGATGGAAAAGGGGTTGTCCGGCACGCTGAGCGTCATGCCGGCGGCCAGCGCCGCGGCGAACAGCAGCGCGAAGGGCAACGGCCGCGTGGTGATGCCGAAGGCGTCCAGCAGCCCGACCGGCAGGAAGATCAGGAACAGCGCCTGCAAATACCAGAAGTGCGCGTAGGAATAGACGTAGATCCGCCACATCTCCGACGGCGCGTAGGCTCCATGGGCGCCGGGAGTGACCGCCTGCATCAGGTAGAACAGGGTGGAAATGGTGACGAAGGGGATCAGCAGCCGCCGCAGCTTCTTCCCGTAGAACGGCGCCAGCCGGTCAGCGCCGGCCGGGCGGTAGGCGTAGACGAGGCCGGAGATGAAAGTGAACAGCGGCATGCGCACCGGCTCGAAGCTGCTGGTCACATAGCGGTACCAGCTGTCGTCCCCCACCTCCATGCCCGATCCCGGCACGCCGACGACGTGATAGGCGACGAGCAGGAAGCAGGCCAGCCCGCGCAACTCATTGACGTTGTAGGAGGTCCTGCGGTCGATCATTCGGACACGGCCCCGGACGGGCCTCTCCTTTCGTCGTTGACGGGATAGCCTTTCCCGGCGGCGCGGTGGCGCGCAACGGGCGCGCCCATCCATCAGCTTTGGTCAGCCAATATTAGACGAACGCGCCTGACGAACATGTTCAGGACCGCTCATCCCAGCAAGACAATCATTAGAGATTTATTCGATATTTAGTGTATATCCCGAGGAATTAAGGAACACTGTTGTCCGCATATGCCGCGCATCCTTGGGCCAGCCGCGACCTTAACCACACCACCGCGCGGAGAATTTGTGACCGCCTTGCCACGGCCGCAAACGAATTTGTGGTAAGTCGAAATCGGGACAGTTTCAGGACTTCCTGCGGGCATCCGTTACACAGGTTGTTAACCAACCAACCCCTACATTTCGGCCAACTCGCCCGGCACAACTCGCCGGCTTTTTAACCAACCCGCGATTCCCGTCGCGGGTTCATGCGCGAACAGGGCTGGTCCCGACATGACTCGGTTGTGGTGGCGGCGTGCAATCTGGGGTGTGGCTTTCGCGGCGACGGTGGCCGGCGCCGGGCTCGTGGCGCGGGAGGAGATGCACACGTCCCGGCTGCAAGCCCGCCTGCTGTCCACCTACGCGCAGGACATGACCTACACGCTGCGCGAGGGGCCGAATCCCGCCGCGCGCTACCCGACCCAGGGCCCCTACAACGAGCGACTGGGCTATGTCGGCCTGCCCGGCTACCTGAAGTCCCTGACCGACGACATGTACGCGATCGAGATGCAGGCGCAGATGTCGCCGAAGCTCGATTCGTTCATGGCCGCGGGCGGCTTCCCCATCTACCACGAGAAGACACGGGCCGGGCTGACCCTGCTGGACCGCAACGGCACAACCCTGTTCTCCGCCCGCTATCCGGAGCGGACCTTCACCAGGTTCGAGGACGTGCCTCCGCTGGTCGCCAACACCCTGCTGTTCATCGAAAACCGCGAACTGCTGAACGAGGACGAGCCGCGCCGCAACCCGGCCGTGGAATGGGACCGCTTCACCGGCGCCGTGCTGATGCTGCCGGTGCAGTGGATCAAGCCCGGCACCCGCTCGCCCGGCGGCTCCACGCTCGCCACGCAGATCGAGAAGTACCGGCACTCCCCCGACGGCCAGACCACTGGTGCCACGGAGAAGCTGCGCCAGATGGCGTCGGCCAGCGTCCGCGCCTACCTGGACGGGGAGGACACGAGCGCCCACCGCCGCCGCATCCTGATCGACTACCTGAACTCCACCCCGCTGACCGGCCGTCCGGGCTACGGCGAGGTGAACGGGCTGGGCGACGGGCTGTGGGCCTGGTTCGGCACCGACCTCGCCATCGCCGAGAAGGTTCTGTCGGAGGAGGCGACCGACGCCCGATCGCTCCAGCTGAAGGCGCTCGCCTACAAGCAGGTGCTGAGCCTTCTGCTGGCCCAGCGCCGCCCCTCCTACTACCTGATCCAGGACCGCGCGGCGCTGGAGCGGTTGGCGAACAGCCACCTGCGGGTGCTGCATCAGGCCGGCGTGATCGACGAGACGCTGCGCGACGCCGCTCTGAACCTGTCGCTGAAGTTCCGCGAGGATCCGCCGCAGGCCCAGACCGCCAATTTCGTGGAGCAGAAGGCGCCCAACGCCATCCGCGCGCGGCTGCTGTCCATGCTGGGCGTGCCCAGCCTCTACCAACTCGACCGCACCGACCTGACGGTGGAAAGCACGCTGGACGCCCCCACCCAGCAGCGCGTGGTGGAGGTGCTGGCGAAGCTGAACGACCCGGCCTTCGCCGCGCAGATGGGCCTGACCGGCGAACGGCTGCTGGACGTGAAGAACAGCGACCTGTCGAAGATCATCTACTCCGTCACGATCTACGAACGGGGGCCCGACGCCAACTACCTGCGCATCCAGGCCGACAACCTGGACCAGCCGCTGGACATCAACGAGGGCGCGAAGCTCGACCTGGGCTCCACGGCGAAGCTGCGCACCCTGGCGAGCTATCTGGAGATCATCGCGGAGCTGCACGCCCGCTACAGCCACCTGCCCAAGGACTTCCTCGCCGACGTGGAGGAGGAGGCGTCCGACAACCTGACGCGCTGGGCGGCGAACTGGCTGGCCACGGCGCCCAACCGCAGCCTGTCCGTGATGCTGGACGCCGCGATGGACCGCCGCTATTCGGCCAACCCCGGCGAAGCCTTCTTCACCGGCGGCGGCCTGCACACCTTCGTGAACTTCAACAGCAAGGACAACGGCAGCATCATGCCGTTGACGGAGGCGTTGCGGAATTCGGTCAACCTGCCCTTCATCCGCGTGATGCGCGACATCGTGCAGTTCTACATGGCGGAAGGCGGCGATGATTCGGCCGACATCCTGCACAACCCCGACCATCCGGCGCGCCAGGCCTACCTCGCCCGCTTCGCGGACAAGGAGGGCAGCGACTTCCTGAACCGCTTCTACAACAGCTACCGCAAGCGCACGCCGGACGAGGCGCTGACCATGCTGGCCAGCCGGTCGCGCCCCATGCCGCACCGCCTGTCGGTGATCTTCCGCACCGTGCGGCCGGAGGCCGGCGTCAAGGAATTCGGGGCCTTCCTGCGCGCCCGCCTGCCGGACGCCAAGCTGGACGACGGCGACATCGCCGCGCTCTACGCCAAGTACGGGCCGGACAAGTTCCCGCTGAACGACCTGGGCTATCTGGCGCGCGTGCATCCGCTGGAACTGTGGCTGGTCGCCTACCTGCAGAAGCACCCCGACGCCAAGCGGCAGGAGGTGCTGGAGGCCAGCGTCCAGCAGCGCCAGGAAAGCTACAAGTGGCTGTTCAAGAAGGGTCAGGCCGCGCAGAACACGCGCATCCGCATCGGGCTGGAGGAGGAAGCCTTCCAGCGCATCACCGAGCAGTGGCGCAAGCTGGGCTATCCCTTCGAAACGCTGGTCCCGTCCTTCGCCACCGCCATCGGCAGCTCCGCCGACCGGCCGGCCTCGCTGGCGGAACTTGTGGGCATCATCCAGAACGACGGCATACGCCAGCCGACCGTGCGCGTGAAGAAGCTGCATTTTGCCTCCGGCACGCCCTATGAGGCCATCGTCGGCCTGGGTGAGATGCGCGGCCAGCGCGTGATGAAGGCGGAGGTCGCCGGAACCCTGCGCCGCGCGCTGATGGATGTGGCGCAGAACGGCACGGCCAAGCGCGTCTGGGGCTCCTTCAAGGACGCGTCGGGCCAGGTCATTCCGATCGGCGGCAAGACCGGCACGGGCGACCACCGGTTGGACCGCTACGGCCCCGGTGGGCACCTGATCGAATCGCGCGCGGTGAACCGGACGGCGACCTTCGCCTTCTACATCGGCGACCGCTTCTTCGGCACCATGACCGCCTTCGTCCACGGGCCGGAGGCCGACAACTACCGCTTCACCAGCGCCCTGCCCGCCCA
>JAEZPL010000153.1 GCA_023413605.1 Pseudomonadota bacterium | reverse complement strand
ACATGACGCCGGCCGTCGCCTCCATTTCGGTGGCGGCGGCGGACACGGCGCCGGCCAGCCCGCCGACCTTGGCCTCGAACGCCCTGGTCAGCCGGTCCAGCGCTTCGGCCCGCTGTTCGCGGACGGCCCGTTCGTGGGCCTGCTCCGCCTCCAGCCGTTCGCGGGCGACGGCGTTCTCCTGGAAGACCTGCACCGCCTGGGCCATGGCCCCGATCTCGTCCGCGCGGCCGGTGCCGGGAATTGTGACGCCATGGTCCCCCGCCGCCAGCCGGTGCATGGCCGTGGTCATGGCGGTCAGCGGCCCGGTGATCCGGCGCAGCACCAGCCACGCGCCGCCGAGCGCCAGCAGGGCGCTGGCCGCCAGCAGGGCGAGGCTGGTGAGGAAGGTCCGCTGCCCGTCGCGGGCCGAGGCGCCCACGGTCCGGTCGATGTTCGCGCTGACCGTTTCGGCGAAGGACAGGACGGTGTTGATGGCGGTCGTGGAGCGCGCGAACCAGTCGTCGGCGCCCAGCGTGTAGGATCCGTCGCGCGCACCCTTCAGCACGGCCTGCCGGGTTTCGCCGAACTCCCGGAAGAACGCCGCCTCGACCGTGTCGATGGCGGCTGCCAGTTCGGCCGGCAGGTCCGGCCGGGCGCGCATGGCGCGGATGTTTTCCCAGGACAGCTCCAGCCGGCCGCGTGAGCGGGCCAGCGTTTCCATCTGCTCCGGGCCGATCGCCCGCCTGGCGTTGATCAGCACGACGAAAGCCGCGCGCTCGCGGCCGGCATGCTCCGCCATGTCCGCGCCGAAGCTCCGGAGCGCGACGAGTTGCAGGGTGGCGGCCTCGGGCGGCGGGGCCGCGGTTTCCAGCATCAGGCGCGTGCCGACGATGCGGTCGATGAGCGCGGTTGCCTCCCCGACGAAGCCCTTGACGATCTCGGGCGCGCGCTCCCCGGCGGGGCGGACCAGCGCGTCGTCGGCTTTGCGGCGGACATCCTGGAAGGCATCGTAGGCCGCTTCCACGTCGGTCAGGCGGCGTGCATGCGGTGCCATTTCCGGAATGGTGCGCAGCGTGGCAACGGCGGCGCGGAAAGCCTTGTCGGCTTCCTCCCGCCTTTGCAGGATCTGGGCGCGGCGGTCCGTTGCGATGGGATCCGGCGCGTTCAGCGCCGCGTTGGTGAGGCCCCGTTCCCGCGCGAGGTCGCCCGCTACGGCGATCAGCCGGTTCGCGGTCTGGTTGGCCGGCAGGAATGCCGACGCCTGCACGTTTTTCCGGTACGCGTCGACGGCGATGTCGCCAGCGGTAAAGAGCCCCAGCATGGCGAGCGCGCCGACAACGGCCGGAAGAACAACTTTGATTTGTGGAGTACGCATGGCGCCGGCCTCGGGAAAAAACTGTGTACATCCAGTCAAATACAGGCCGGTATTCCGCTCATTGATCTTCGTCAAAGTTCGAATCAATGATTGTTGGTGTTCAGGTGTTCACTGGTCCTTACCCATAGTTTGGCAATGGGTATGCCGCGCCGTGAAATTTCCGTGACTTGATGTATCGGTCAGGAACTCATCTGTCAGGGCTGGGCCGGTGCATGCGGCAGGCGGATGACGAAGGTGGTTCCCACGCCTTCGGTGCTGGTCACGTCGAGCGCACCGCCATGGGCGGCGACGATCTTCTTCGTGATGTAGAGTCCGATGCCGATCCCCTGGGTTCCGCTGGACGAGGCCGCGCGGAAATACATGGAGCCGATGCGTTCGACCTCCTCCGCGCTCATGCCGTATCCGCGGTCCGTCACGGTGAGGGTAACGCCGTCCGGTCCGGTCATCCCGGTGACGGTGATCGGCGCGCCTTCCGGCGAATAACGGAGCGCGTTGTGGACGAGGTTGGCGATCGCGACGCCCATGAACTGCGGGTCGATCCGCACCGCCGCGTCGCCGGGCGCGACGGACAGGCCGATGGCGGCGGCGGGATCGTCGGCCCGGATCTGGCCCAGCACGCCGTCGAGAAACGGCTGCAACGGCACCTGTTCCGGCTGAAGCGCCAGCGCCCCCTGGTCGAGCGCGTCGGAGGACAGGAACAGGTCCACCAGATCGCACAGGCGGCGGGACACGGCGCGGATGCGCGTCAGCCGCTCCTGCGACGGGTCGGACAGCGCCGCCTCCCGCGCCTCGATCAACTGCGCGGCGGAGTCGATCTGCGCCAGCGGGCTGCGGAATTCGTGCGACAGCATCGTCACGAAGTGCCGCTGCTCCTCGGCGCGGGTCAGGGCGAAGCGGGTCTTCTGCTCCGCTTCGATCTTGTCGGTCTGCAACCGCCGCACGCGATGCGACAGGCCGAGGCCGAGGATGATGATGTGGGCGGCGGAGGCGATCTGATAGCTGTTCTCCGTCAGGCTCGTCACGGGCAATGCGCCGCGCAGCGCCATCTGGGACACGATCAGCCCCGCCATCGCCGTCAGAAAGCCGGCGAAGTAGTAGCGCAGGCTGACGTCCCGCCGGTTGCGCAGCATCAGCAGAAAGACCAGCACCAGGCTGACCGTCGTGACCAGAATTCCGGACCCGATGACGGGGCGGTTCACGACCCCGTAAAGGGATGTGGCCGCGGATGGGGCGCTGAGCAGGGCGACGACGCAGAGCACCTTGAAGGCCTTGTGGACGAGCGGATAGGTCGTCCGCAGGTTCAGCAGGCGATCCCACATGAACACCGCCGCGGCCACCCCCACCAGCCCACTGCCACCGGTGACGAAGTTCAACACCCAGCCGGGCATGTCGGGCAGCATCGCGGCGGCCAGGCCGTTCGCGAAGAAATAATAGACGAACAGCGTCAGCACGTAGAGCGTGTAGCCGATGAGCGCGCTGTCCACCAGCATGATGCCCAGAAAGGCGTACAGCACGATGACGATGGCCAGGATTCCCTGGAACATTCCGTGCAGGAACAGGCTTTGCGTCGTGTCGGCCAGGAAGGCTTCGGGTTTCCAGAGCGTGGCCGTGAAGGTCATGGCGCTGACGGACTCGACCCGGACATAGACCGTCACCGGCTCGCCCGCGGGCAACGGCAGGGGCATGCCGAACAGGCGCGTGCGCACCGGGCGCTGGCTGTAGGGGATGTGGTCGCCGGTCTTCACCTCCCGCAGGCCGCGGCCGTCCGGCGCGTTCGGGTCGGGCATGTAGACATCGATGCGGTCGATGTAGGGAGAGCCCATCGCCAGCACCCAGGTGCCCGGCGTGTCGGCCTGCCGGATGATGTCGAACCGGTACCAGTGAACGTCCAGCGTGTGCCCGGCGCCGAAGAAACTGGGCAGCGGACGGAAGGTATTCTCCGCGCCCTTCCGCATGACGTCGCCGATGGTCAGGGTGTGGCCGGGATCGACCAGCAAATCCAAATGGCCGGCAAGGCTGGCGGACACCGTGTCCTTCGACAGGACGAGCGGCGGGCTTTTCGTGGCCAGGGCGGCGGACGCCGTTCCGATCGCCAGCGACAGCGCAAGCATCAGGCAGGCGGCCAGCCGCCGTGCCGTTTGGGCCGCCTTGTCCGTCAACCGGTTTCCGCCCCCGCCGACCATCGACCCTACGTGCTCCGTCCCACCCATGGTTGAGTCGGATTTAATTCATAAAATTGTTAAAATTGTTGTACGCTGCAAGTGATTTGCATGCATACAAATGAGAAATTTGGAGGAAAAAACAGTTGTTCGACCCTCCTGCGGAAACGCAGAGGTGAGTACGATGTGTGGGAATGCAATTTTAACTAGAAAAACGGGCGCTTCCGTCTGTCATGCCCGCACGCACAGCGTCTCCGCCGGGGTTTCCCGGAAGATCTCGATGGGGAGGAACAGGCGGCTGACCGGCGGGTGAGGCGCAGGCTGGTGGCGCCGGTCACCGAATGCCTGTCGGGCCTGCGCCGCCGAGGGCCGCGACGGCGTCGTCGTGGCAGGCCTGCGGGTGCCGGGCGATGCCCCGGCCGACGATGCCAGCCTCCCCCGCCGCGTCGAGCGCCGCCAGACAGACCGGCGGCAGCAGGCCCGTCCGCAGCACCGCATCGGCGTCGAGCCCGACGCGGCGCCCCAGCACCGGATGCTCCCCAACCAGAAGCCGGGTGCCGAGATCAGTGGGCAGCGCATCGGCGATGCTGCCGAGGTCCACCCGCAGCTGCGGGGCGGTGTCGAGGGCGAGCGCCCCGAAGCCCACCGCGTCGATGACGGCGCTGTCCCCGATGGCCGGCAGGCGCGGTCGGGGTGGCCCCCCGGCGTCTTGAAGGCCGGCATCCGGCCCCTGTGGCGCTTCGACCGGCGCGCTGGCCCATCCCCCGGCCATGCCCGACAGCCGCAGCCCGAACCGCACCCCGTTGCCGCCGGCCGCGGTGACCAGCGTCGCCCCCGGCACGCCGTCGGCGGCCAGCATCATCAGCTTGCAGGCGGCCATCCAGGGATTCAGGAAGAACTGGCCGGCCGAGCGCAGGAAGTCGCTCACCGCGCCCGTCTCGCCCAGCCGCGCGATCAGGCGGTCGGCCAGCAGGGCGGAGGCGACGCCGACCCGCCCGTGAAGATCGTCACCCTGCTCCATCGCCCCGAGCGCGAGGTCGAACAGCTCGACGGTGCCGACGCCTTGCAAGGCCGGCCCGACCGCGCCGTGCAGGAAGCGCAGCCGCTCCACCACCGCGGGGCTGACGATGCCGAACCGCAGGGCCGGGCCGCCGCCCTCGTTCAACGGGCTGTAGGCGCGCGCATCGGATCCGGCCGCATCCTCGACCCCATGCAGCCACATGGAGCGTGAGACGACCGCGGCCAGCGGCGTGACGACGCCCAGATCCTGCGCCGGGCGTAGCGTAACGGCGCCATTGCGCACCATGGCGCGGGCATCTTCCACCCCGTCCGCCAGCCCTTCGAACAGAAGGGCCGCGGCGGCGGCGTTCAGGACGGGCGGGCAGATCTCGGCGGGGTCGGCGAAGGGCGGGCCGGCGTGCAGCAGCGTGGTCCGGTCGAGGCCGAGCAACTCCCCGGCCGTGCCGACCTGCGTCCACTGCGGCACGGCCGCCAGCATGCGCCCGACCGCGGCGGCGGTGGCGTTGATCATCGCGGGATTCCTTCGGCTGGGTGGCTTACGGCAAATGCAGCGGCGCGCGGCCGTAGCCGTTGCTGGCGTCCACGAGGTGCAGAAGGTGGCGCAGGAAAACGGCGCGCTCCTCCTTCGGCAGGGGAGCGATGGTGCGGTCGTGGGCGCGCTGGGCCTTCTTGTCCATGCGGCGCAGCAGCTTCTTCCCCTCCGCCGTGATGGCGGCGAGCTTCATGCGCTTGTCCACCGGGCTGGCCCGGCGCTGGATCAGCCCCCGTTCGGCAAGCCGGGCCAGCACGCCCGCCGTCGTGGTGCGGTCGATGCCGATCTGCGCGCCGAGCGCCGCCTGATCCAGGTCCGGGCGTTCCACCAGAGCGGTCAGCACGCTGTACTGCACGGGGGTGATGTTGAACTCCGCGCACTCTTCCATGAACATCGCGACGTGGATCTGGTGCAGGCGGCGGATCAGGAAGCCGGGGCGTTCCGACAGCATGCGGTACGCTTCGTCGGTCAACGGATCCTGGGTGAGTGCGGGGGTGAGTGCGGACAGGGTCATAGCAGGTGGTCATCGGCTCGGGATCGGATGGACAGAGGATGGCACCGGGGCCGGGCCGCGGCAATCGGGGCATGCTCCACCGGCCTACCCCATCAGTGAGACATGCGCGGCGACGATCCGCCAGCCGTCCGGCATGCGCACCCAGGTGTGGCTCTGCCGGCCGACCCGCTCCGTCGAGGGGCGCAGGAACTCGGTGTTCGCGGTGGCGAGGTCGCGGCCGAAGGTCGTGATCACCGTGTTGCGCAGCGTCCGGTCGAGCCCCGCCGCCGGGCGGCCCTGCCGGAAGGCGGCGATGGCCGCGTGGCCGTACAGGTTCTCCCCCACGCCATAGCGCAGGGTCGCGGGATGGTTCCAGAACAGCTCGTCCAGCACGGCGACGTCGTTGCCGGTCAGCGCCTTCTCGTACCGTTCGAAGGCGGCGGTGACCTCGGCCACCACCTCCGGAATGTTGATGATGTCGTGGGTTATGGAGTTGGTCATGGGAGGGAGTCCTCAAGCCGGGCGGCGATGTCCATCAACGCCATGTCGCTGCCCTGCGGACCGATCAGCGACAGGCCGAGCGGGCAGCCGTTCAGCATCGCCGCGGGAATGGAGAGTTGCGGAAGGCCGGCAAGGCCGGCTGGGCACAGGATGGCCAGCGCCCGCCCGCGCTCCGCATCCACGGCGGCACCGGAGGCACCGCGCAGGGGGGCGATGCCCGGAGCGCTGGGCAGGACGATGATCCCGTCGTCGCCCAGCAGACCTTCCAGATGCACGCGCACGCCGGTCCGTGCCTCGGCGGCCTCACGCACCGCCGCCGGGTCCAGGCGGGCTGCCGCGGCGAAGCGGTCGGCGACGCCGGGGCCGAACGTGGGCTTCACCGCCTCGATCCAGGCGCCATGCGCCGCCCAGACCTCCGCCGCCTGAAGCGTTTGGAAAATGGAGCGCCAGCGGTCGAGCCCCTGCGGGGCGAGCGTCACGCCGCGCACAGCCCCGAAACACCCTCTCACCCGGCTCAGCGCCGGCACCAGCGCGGATCCCGCCACTTCACCGGCAATCTGGAAGGCATCCTCCGCCACCAGCAGGCGGTGCAGCGGAGCCGGCGGCTGGTGGCCGGGCAGCAGCACGGCGCCGACGCGGCGGAGCAGGCCGATGTCGCGGGCGAACCAGCCGACCGTGTCGAAGCTGGGTGCCAGCGGGACGGATCCCTCCAGCGCGATCAGCCCGTGCGTCGGCCGCAACCCGAACAGGCCGCAATAGCTGGCCGGCAGGCGAATGGAGCCTCCGGTGTCGGTGCCGATGGCGAAATCCACCGCGCCGCCCGCCACCGCCGCCGCCGACCCGCTGGACGATCCGCCGGGGATGCGGCCGGGCGCCCTGGGGTTCTCGGGCGTGCCGTAATGGGCGTTCTCGCCGTTCAGGCTCCAGGCCAACTCGTCGGTCAGGGTCTTGCCGACCAGCCGCGCCCCGGCGTCGAGCAGTCGTTGCACCACGGGCGCCGTCTTCCGCGGCACGGCGTGGGTGCGCAGCCAGTCCGGGTTGCCGGCCCCGGTCGGGACGCCAACCACGTCGAACAGGTCCTTGACGGCGAAGCGCGTCCCGGCGAGCGGGCCGTCCGGTGCGCCCGCCATCTCGACCCGGCCGTGCGGGCAGAAGGCGTTGAGGGGATTGTCCTGCATGATGGAGCGGCCGGGATCAGGTCATCGACCGGTTGCGGCCGCCGAGACCGCGGAACAGGCCGCGAAGCCAATCCTTCAGCATGGTCCACAGCAGCTTTCCAGCGTTCAGGTCCGCGGGCGGCGACGAGGCGGCTGGCTCGGCCGGCTTGGCGATCTCCTCCACGAGGGTGGCGGACGGGACCGCCGGGGCAGTCGCGGCCAGTTTGGCTTCCAGGTTGCGGGCGAATTCGGCGGTCAGGCGGTTGGCGATCTCCTGCACGATGGCGCCGCGGCTGAACTGGGCCAGCACGCCGGTCAGGGTGAAATCTACAGTCAGGTCGATCCGGGTGCCCTGCCCTTCCTCCAGCACCGCGAAGGTCACGTCGGCCTTGGCGCGGGAGTTGTTCTTGGGGTCCGTTCCCTGGCCGTGGATGACGCCGGTGTGGGTCTCCGCGTCCATCGTCAGCGTGCCCTCGCCGGCGAAGGCGGCGGCGATGGGACCCAGTTTCACGCGCATTTGTCCGAAGATGCGGTCGCCCTCGCGCGGCTTGGTCAGCGAGGCGCCGGGCATGCAGGACATCACCTGCTCCACGTCGCCCAGCAGAGGCCACACGCGGTCGCGCGGGAAGTTGACGGTAAGGGTCTGGGTCATGGTCGGCATGGGCTTACCCCGCGTTCGTATTGCGCGCGTCGATGACGCGGCGGATGGCGTTGACGATTCCGACATAGCCGGTGCAGCGGCACAGGTTGCCGCTCATGGCCGTGCGGATCTGGGTGTTGTCGGCGTCCGGGCAGCGCAGCACCACGTCGCGCGCCGCCACCAGCATCCCCGGCGTGCAGAAGCCGCACTGAAGCCCGTGCTCGGCGGAAAAGGCCTCGCGCAGTTCCGCCGCCAGCGGATCGTCGTCCAGCCCCTCCACCGTGGTGACGGACCGCCCGTCGCAGGCCACCGCGAAGGTGATGCAGGAGCGCGCCGGCTCCCCGTCGATCAGGATGGTGCAGGCGCCGCACACGCCGTGCTCGCAGCCCAGATGGGTGCCGGTCAGCAACTCCCGCTCGCGCAGGAAATCGCCCAGAAGCTGGCGCGGCGGCACGCTGGCCTCGACCCGCATGCCGTTGACGGTCAGGGAAATGGTTTTGGCGTGGGCGCTCATGACATCACCTGCGCGATGGCGCGCTTCAGCGCGACGGTGTGGGTCCGAAGGGCGATGGGGTCGTCCGCGGCGGGGCTACCGGCGAGGTAGCCGGCCATGGCCGCCTCGGTGCAGCCGCCCTCGAACAGGGCCGGGCCGTCGATCACCACCGGCTTGCCGGACGTCGCCCCGGCGACGCAGCGTTGGATGCCGCGGGCCGGGTCGATCAGCACCGCCCCGGTGGCGTGGGAGAACTCGCCGGTCTTGCGGCAGACCTTGTAATAGCCCCAGCGCGCCCGGTCGGAGAGCACCGGTACGTGGATTTCCGCGACGATCTCACCCGGCTGCAAGGCCGTCTCGAACACGCCCAGGATAAAGTCGGTCATCGGCACGCTGCGCCGTCCGTCCTTCCCCGCCAGCACCACGTCGGCGCCGAGCGCGGTCAGCACATTCACCCAATCCGCCGCCGGATCGGCGTGGGCGAGGCTGCCGCCGATGGTGCCGCGGTTGCGCACCGCGCGGTAGGCGATCACCGCCGCCACGCTGGGCAGAACGCCGCGCGTCACGTCCGGGTAGTCCCCGTCCTCCAGCCGCGCGTGGGTGACGCAGGCCCCGATGACCAGCCGGTCGCCCTCCCGGCGGATTGCCTGAAGCTCCGCGATGCGGGTAATGTCCACCAGCAGCTCCGGCTGGGCCAGCCGCAGGTTCAGCATGGGGCCGAGCGACTGGGAGCCGGCCACCGGCCGCACCATCACGTCCTCACGCGACAGAAGCTCCAGCGCCTCGGCGAGCGTCGCCGGCTGCGCGTAGTCGAAATCGACCGCCTTCATGCCGCACCCCGCTCGCCCGCAATGGCGGAGAGAATGACCTCCGGCGTCATCGGCGCGTTCGTCACGATGACTCCCAGCGGCTTCAGCGCGTCGTTGATGGCGTTGCAGATCGCCGCCGGCGGGGCGATGGCGCCGCCCTCGCCGATGCCCTTCACGCCGAACTCGGTGTAGGGCGAGGGCGTCAGCATGTGGATGATCCTCACGTGCGGGACCTCGGTGAATCCGGGGATCAGGTAATCCGCGAAGGTGGAGGCGAGCGGCTGGCCCTCCGCGTCGTAGGGCATCCGCTCGTAGAGCGCGGTGCCGACGCCCTGGGCGACGCCGCCGTAGATCTGGCCGTCCACGACCATCGGGTTGACCATGGTCCCAGCGTCCTCGACCACCACGTAATCGAGGATCTCGACCTGCCCGATCTCCGGGTCCACGGCCACCGCCACGGCGTGGGTGGCGTAGGAGAAGGTGCCGTGGTCGCTGCCCGGCTTGTAGCCGGCGGTGACCTCCAGCCCGCCCCGGTCCACGTCGGCGGGAAGGAGTTGCGGCGCGCGGTACCAGGTGTGGGCGATCTCGCGGATGGTCACCGTGGCGGCCCCGGCCGTTACCGAACCGCCCCCCAGAACCACGCCCTCCGGCCCGGCCTGCATCAGATGCGCGCCGATCTTGCGCAGCCGTTCGGCCAGCGTGCGGCAGGCGGTGGCGACGGCGCCGCCGGCCATGACCATGCTGCGCGACCCCCAGGTGCCCGTCGAATAGGGCGTCAGGCCGGTGTCGCCGTGCACCAGCTTGATCTTCTCCAGCGGGATGCCAAGCACCTCGTGGG
>JAEZPL010000109.1 GCA_023413605.1 Pseudomonadota bacterium | reverse complement strand
TGTTGTCAGAGATGTGGCCGAGGGCCTTCGACTGCGCGTTCAGGCCGAGGACGGCGGTGGTCATCGAACCGAAGATGCTCATGGCCAGGGATCTCCAGGAAGAAAGGGCAAACGTGTTGGTCCCTTCCAAGCAAGGATGATGCCAATCGCTTCCTGCTGGTTAGTTTGTTGATTTGCCGTATCTTTTCCGGAAAAAAGGGGGCCGCGACCGGCTTTTTCCGCCTGCTGGGAAATTTTCGCCTAGCTGGTCCGGTCGGAGGGGGGAAGAAAGCTCCTCCTTCCGGGCGGGGTGTCCGGCCGGGCCCGATCCACGAGCCCATGCCCAATGTCCGGGGGAATGGGACGATCATGTTCCGATAGAACGGAGAGGTTGCAACGACCGGCTGGGGAGGGCGGAATGGACCGCTTCGGGCCGATGCGGATGCTGCTTCTGGCCGCCGCGGTGCCCGGTCATACCGACGGCGCATGAACGCTTCATGTTCGGCCGGCCGTATGCCCCTTTCGCACGTTGCTACGCAACGTGCTGCCGGGTTTGAACCGAAGGCGTTTGATGGAAGCCATCAAACGCCTTCGGTATCAGAGGCAGGCTTCAGAAGCCCGGCGGCTTGCAGCGCGATCTCGTGCAGCCCTTCACCCCCGGCGCCGACATGGTCCAGAAAGCTCTGCCGCATCCGCGGCTCCCAGAAGCTGCGGATGTGGCCGGCGGTCTCGGTCACCGCCTCCTCCCGCGGGTAGGACTGGAAGAAGCCGGCGATCTGGTTCGCCATGCGGACGAGGTCTTCGGTGTGCATCAGAAACTCCAATTCACAGACAATATTACCGAAACAGCATCACGCCGTCGCCGCGCGACCGCGCGGCCAGCGTCATCCCGGCGGCGCGTGCCAACTTCAGCGCGAGCGCGGTGGGGGCGGAGATGGTCGCCAGCAGCGGAATGCCGATGGTCGCCGCCTTCTGCACCAGTTCGAAACTGCACCGGCTGCTCATGACGGCGAAGCCGCCGGCCGGGTCGATCTTATCCCGCGCCAGCGCGCCGGCCAGCTTGTCCAGCGCGTTGTGCCGGCCGACATCCTCCCGCGCCAGCAGGATCCGCCCCGCCGGGTCGGCCCAGGCCGCCGCGTGCAGGGACCGGTTGGCGCGGTTCATCGGCTGATGGTCGGGCAGGGCGGCGAAGGCCTTCGCCACCGCCTCCACCGATGGGGTGAAGCCCGCCGTCACCTTGCGCGGCTCCCGCACCGCGTTGGCCAGGCTGTCCACCCCGCACAGCCCGCAGCCGCTGCGCCCCTCCATCGACCGCCGCCGCAGGGACCCTCGCAGAAGTCGCAACGGATCGACCTCGATGGACAGGACGATCCCGTCCTCCACCGTCCGCACGCCGATCCGCTCGATGTCGGCCGCCGATCCCACGATTTCCTCGCACAGGCTGAAGCCCATGGCGAAGTCCTCCAGGTCGGCCGGCGTCGCCATCATCACCGCGTGGGACCGCCCGTTGTACTCGAACGCCACGGGGGTCTCCTCGGCGACCAGCCATGTGACGTCCGCCTGGTTCGCCGGGGTCGGGAAGCCGGTTCCGCTGGCCGGCGTGGAGTGCGCGAGGGTGAGCATCAACGTTCCTCCAAGTCCCAACGGCGTTCTTCTTTCCCTCTCCCCTCTGGGATGAGGATCGTTACTCCGCCGCGACCTCCACCACTGCCCCGCGCTGGATTTGCCAATCCGAGGGGTGGTTGCTCAGCGTCACCTGGACCGCGGTCACCTTGTATTCGGGGCAATTGGTGGCCCAATCCGAATTGTCGGTGGTCACCACGTTGGCGCCCGTCACCGGGTGGTGGAAGGTGGTGTAGACCACCCCCTGCGGCATGCGGTCGGACACGCGGGCGCGCAGCGTGGTCGCGCCGATGCGGCTGGCCAGCGACACCAGATCGCCGTCCTTGATGCCGCGCTGTTCCGCGTCGTGGGGGTGGAGTTCCAAGATGTCTTCCGGGTGCCACGCCACGTTGGCGGTGCGGCGGGTCTGGGCGCCGACGTTGTAGTGGCTGAGGATGCGGCCCGTCGTCAGGATCAGCGGGTAGAAGCGCGACGCGCGCTCCGGCGTCGGCACATACTCGGTGATCATGAAGCGGCCCCGAGACGATTGGCCATCGCGGACGAAGCCCTCGGCGTGCATGATCGGCGTGCCGACCGAGTCCTCGTCCGTGCAAGGCCACTGCACGCTGCCCACGCGGTCGAGCTTGGCGAAGCTGACGCCGCTGAAGGTCGGGGTCAGCCGCGCGATCTCGTCCATGATCTGCGACGAGCCCGTGTAGTGCATGGGATAGCCCATGGCCGCGGCCAGTTCGCACACCACTTCCCATTCCTGCTTGCCGGTCTTGGACGGCATCACCGGGCGGACGCGGTTGATGCGGCGCTCGGCGTTGGTGAAGGTGCCGTCCTTCTCCAGGAAGGAGGTGCCGGGCAGGAACACATGGGCGAAGGCCGCGGTCTCGTTCAGGAACAGGTCCTGCACGACGACGATCTCCATGGCCTTCAGGGCGGCGGTGACGTGGTTGGTGTTCGGGTCGGACTGGGCGATGTCCTCGCCCTGGACGAACAGGCCCTTGAAGCTGCCGCCGACCGCCGCGTCGAACATGTTGGGGATGCGCAGGCCGGGTTCGGAGTCGAGCCGGGCGTTCCACACCGCCTCGAACTGCTGGCGCACCACATCGTCGGACACGTGGCGGTAGCCGGTCAACTCGTGCGGGAAGCTGCCCATGTCGCACGAGCCCTGCACGTTGTTCTGGCCGCGCAACGGGTTCACGCCGACGCCGTCGCGCCCGATGTTGCCGGTCGCCATGGCGAGGTTCGCCATGCCCATCACGGCGGTGGAGCCCTGGCTGTGCTCCGTCACGCCCAGGCCGTAGTAGATGGCCGCGTTGCCGCCGGTGGCGTAGAGCCGCGCCGCAGCGCGCATGTCGGCGGCCGGGATGCCGGTGTGCTCCTCAACCGCTTCCGGGCTGTGGCGAGGGTCGCGGATGAAGGCTTCCCAACGGGCGAACTCGAACGGGTCGCAACGCTCCTCGACGAAAGCGCGGTCCACGAGGTTTTCGGTCACGATCACGTGGGCCAGCGCGTTCAGCGCCGCGACGTTCCCACCCGGCCGGATCTGCAGGTGGTGGGTGGCCGAGACGTGCGGGCTGCGCACCAGATCAATGCGGCGCGGATCCATGACGATCAGCTTGGCGCCCTGGCGCAGCCGTTTCTTCATGCGGGAACCAAAGACCGGGTGACCGTCCGTCGGGTTGGCGCCGATGACCAGGATGACGTCGGACGTGTCGACGCTCTTGAAATCCTGCGTGCCGGCGGAGGTGCCGAAGGTCTGCTTCAGGCCGTATCCCGTGGGCGAGTGGCAAACGCGGGCGCAGGTGTCGACGTTGTTGTTGCCGAAGGCGGCGCGGATCATCTTCTGCACGACATACACTTCCTCGTTCGTGCAACGCGAGGAGGTGATGCCGCCGATGGAGCCGCGGCCGTACTTCGCCTGCACCGCCTTCAGCCGCTGGGCGGCGTAGGTGATGGCCTCGTCCCACGACACGACGCGCCACGGCTGGTCGATGGTCTCGCGGATCATCGGCTTCGTCTGGCGGTCCTGGTGCGTGGCGTAGCCCCAGGCGAAGCGGCCCTTGACGCAGGAATGGCCCTCGTTGGCGCCGCCGTCCTTGTGGGGGACCATGCGGACCACCGTGGTGCCCTTCATCTCCGCCTTGAAGGAGCACCCCACCCCGCAATAGGCGCAGGTGGTGATGACGCTGTGCTCCGGCTGGCCCAACTCGATCAGCGACTTCTCGGACAGGGTCGCGGTTGGGCAGGCCTGGACGCAGGCGCCGCAGGAGACGCACTCGCTGTCCATGAACTGCTCAAGCGCGCCCGGCGACACCTTCGAGTCAAAGCCGCGCCCGTCGATGGTCAGCGCAAAGGTGCCCTGCACCTCGCCGCAGGCCCGCACGCAGCGCGAGCAGACGATGCATTTCGACGGGTCGAAGGTGAAATAGGGGTTGCTCTCGTCCTTCTGCGCCGACAGGTGGTTCTCGCCGCTGAAGCCGTAGCGCACGTCGCGCAGGCCCACCGCGCCGGCCATGTCCTGAAGCTCGCAGTTGCCGTTCGCCGGGCAGGTCAGGCAGTCCAGCGGGTGGTCGGAGATGTACAGCTCCATCACGCCGCGGCGCAGGCGGCCGAGCCGTTCGTTCTGGGTGTGCACCTTCATGCCCGGCGCCACCGGCGTGGTGCAGCTGGCCGGCGTGCCGCGCCGCCCCTCGATCTCCACCATGCACAGGCGGCAGGAGCCGAAGGCCTCCAGATGGTCGGTCGCGCACAGCTTCGGCACGGTGATGCCGGCCTCCATGGCCGCGCGCATCACGGACGTGCCTTCCGGCACGGTCACCGTCCGCCCGTCGATGTCCAGCGTCACCAGGGTGGCGGAGTCGCGGGCCGGGGTGCCGTAATCGATGTCCTTGATCGACATGGTCTCAATCCTTTTGGGGAAGTGCCGGTCAAGGCCCCCTCCCTAACCCTCCCCCACCTTCGGCGAGGGAGGGAACTCAGCTCCCTCCTCCGCGAAGCGGGGGAGGGTTGGGGAGGGGGCAAGAGGTCACTCGGCCGCCACGGCAGCGGGGCTGCGGGCGAAATCCTCGGGGAAATGCTTCAGCGCGCTGCGCACCGGGATCGGCGTCATGCCGCCCATGGCGCAGAGCGAACCGTCGGTCATCACCTCGCACAGATCCTGCAGCAGCGTGACGTTGCCCGCCACGTTCTGGCCGGCGATGATGCGGTCCATCACCTCCACGCCGCGCACGGCGCCGATGCGGCAGGGGGTGCACTTGCCGCAGGACTCCGCGGCGCAGAACTCCATGGCGAAGCGGGCTTGGCGGGCCATGTCCACGCTGTCGTCGAACACGACGATGCCGCCGTGGCCGACCATCGCCTCCTGCGCCGCGAAGGCCTCGTAATCCTTGGGCAGGTCGAACAGGGACGGCGGCAGGTAGGCGCCCAGCGGGCCGCCGGCCTGCACCGCGCGGATCGGGCGGCCGGTCAGCGTGCCGCCGCCGAAGTCGTACAGCAACTCGTGCAATGTGATGCCGAAGGCCTTCTCCACGATGCCGCCTCGGCGGATGTTGCCGGCCAGCTGGAAGGCCAGCGTGCCGCGCGACCGGCCGACGCCGAAGTCGCGGTAATAGGCGGCGCCCTTGTCCAGAATGACGGGCACGGAGGTCAGCGACAGCACGTTGTTGACCACGGTCGGCTTGCCGAACAGACCCTCCAGAGCCGGCAGCGGCGGCTTGGCGCGGACCACGCCGCGCTTGCCCTCCAGGCTTTCCAGCATGGAGGTCTCCTCGCCGCAGATGTAGGCGC
>JAEZPL010000094.1 GCA_023413605.1 Pseudomonadota bacterium | reverse complement strand
GTTGTGGACCGCGCCATCGCGGCCTTTCTGGATGCGGACCCGCCGATCGATTACCTGGGCATCGACGTCACGCGTTTCCCGCGCGGGTTGGACGCGGAGGTCTTCACCCGCGCCGCCCTGGAGGAGTCCGCCGCCAACGCGACCGCCCAGGACGAGCGGGAGCACGTCACCGCCCACATCTACCGCCGGCCCGAGCGTTTCCGCCTCGGCGCTCCGCTTCAGCCGGAAGGCGAGGCCGTTGACCAGCGCTGGTGCGTGGACGAGCCTGCCGACCTGGAGCTTGTCCGCACCCTGCTGGAAGCGCTTCTTCCCGAAAAGCCGGACTTCGGCTGGCAGGATTGTTGCAATCTTCTGGCCCAGCATCCCGATTGGGCCGACATCAACCGAGCCGTGCGCCAGCGCACGCTACACTGACACGGAGTTTTTCCATGGACCGTAAGGATTTCCTGCTCGCCCTCGACGAGATGCTGGAACTGGACGCCGGCACTCTGACCGGCTCCGAGGAACTGGATTCTCTTGATAATTGGGATTCGCTGGCCGTGATCAGCTTCATCGCCCTGGTGGATGAGAAACTCGGCCTCGTTGTGGAAGGCGAGAAGCTGGCCAAGGCCAAGACCGTCGACGACCTGCTCGCCCTGGCCGGCGTCGCCGTCGCCGCCTGATTGTCCCAGTGAGAGACACGTCCAGCCGTCTTCGCCGCGCGCTGGCGGACGTGGAAGGCGGCCCTGCCGCCTACCTGTCGCTTGGGCGCGGCAGCGTTCCGGCCTTGCTTCTACATGGCTTTGCCGGGGATTCACTGACCTGGCAATTCAATTTCGCATCGCTGGCGGCGCATCGGCGCGTGCTGGCGGTGGACCTGCCGGGGCACGGTGGATCGACGCTCGACGTCGGGGAAGGCCGTGTCGAGGCCTTCGCACCGTGGCTGGTGCGCCTGCTGAACGCGCTGGAGATTCCGCGCGTCCACGCGGTCGGGCATTCCATGGGCGGCTACGTCGCGCTGGAACTGGCGCGGCACGCGCCGGAACGGGTGGCGAGCCTCTCGCTGATCGCCAGCGCCGGGCTCGGCCCCGACTTCGATCTCGGCTTCCTGCGGCGCGTCACCGCGCTGACCTCCGTGGCGGAGGGGGAGGCCTGTGCCGCCCACCTGTTCGCCGAGCCGTCGCCGCTGGCCGGCCGCATCGGGGAGGTGCTGCACGCCCAGGCGGCCGACTCCGCCCGGCGCGCGGCGCTGGGGCGTATCGTCTCCGGCTCCTTCGCCGACGTGGCGGAGCGCTGGCAACCGGTGGACTGGGGCGCCCTGGCCATGCCCATCCAACTGCTGTGGGGGCGGGAGGACCGCATCATCCCGCTGCCGTCCCACGACCGGCTGCCGCCCGGCGCCCCGCTTCATCTCTTCGACAACACGGGCCACTTGCCGCATAGTGAGGCCGCGACGCCCGTCACGGTCGTCCTACGCGACTTTCTTTCCATCTGCGACCCCTCATGACCGAATCCATGCTTGCCTTGATCGCTGAAGAACTCACCCGCATCGCCGCCGACAAGGGTGAGACGCTGCCGGCCATCGGGCCGGAGACGCGGTTCCTCGGCGGCGATCTGCCGATCGATTCCCTCGACCTCGCCACGCTGCTGGTGGTGCTGGAGCAGCGCACCGGGCAGGACCCGTTCCGCGCCGGCTTCATTCAGTTCACGACGGTTGGCGAACTCGCCGCCCTCTACCGCCTCGACCTCGCCGCTGCTTCCGGCATCAACGCCGCATGACCGCCTTGCCGCCGCCCTGGATCGCGCCCAATGTCCACCTGATCGAGGCGGACGCCGGCCGCAGCTGGGCGGACATCGCCTCGCAGGCCGATGCTGTTGAAGCGGGGTTCCGCAAGGGCGTGCCGGCGGTGGTCCGTGGGGACGGCGTGCTGACGGTTGTTGCCGCCCTGGTGGCTGCGGAGCGGGCCGGCGTCGAGCTTGTCCTGAAGCGCCACGCCGACGGCCCGGTCGCTGAAGTCGCAACGCCCGCCGCCCCGTCTGGCTTTGCGGTGCTTCTGGAAACGTCCGGCACCACCGGCGCTCCCAAGCAAGTCCGGCATGACTTCCAGCGGCTGTGCGGGCGCCTGCGCTGCACCGCCGTCCCGGAGGCGCGCTGGCTGCTGACCTATGAGCCGGCGTCCTTCGCCGGGATTCAGGTTATCCTGACGGCGCTGGCCTCCGGGTCCTCGCTGGTGTCGGCGCCCGGCGCTGCGGCGCCGGACCTCGCCCACGCGGCGGTGCGGTACGGCGTTACCCACGCCAGCGGCACGCCCAGCTTCTGGCGTTCCTGTCTGCTGACGCTCGGCGCGGAGCGCCCGCCGCTCGCCTCGATCACGCTGGGTGGGGAGGCCGCGGACCAGCCGCTGCTCGACCGTCTCGCGTCTCTGTTTCCAGCGGCGAAGCTGCGGCACATCTACGCCTCGACCGAGGCCGGGGCGCTGTTCGCCGTTACGGACGGGCGCGCGGGCTTTCCGGCAGCGTGGCTGGAGACGGGTGTGGACGGCGTGTCCCTGCGCATCCGCGACGGCGTGCTGGAGGTGAACAGCCCGCGCGCCATGCTGGGCTATGCCGGCGCCGAGGCGTCGTCGGACGCGTGGCTGTCCACCGGCGACGTGGTGGAGGTGTGCGGTGACCGCGTGCTGTTTGCCGGGCGCCTGGACGGCCGTGTCAACGTCGGCGGCGTCAAGGTCTCGCTGGAGGCGGTGGAGCAGGTTCTTCTTGCCGTGCCCGGCGTGCAGGATGCGCTGGTGCAGGCGGCGGCCAACCCGATCACCGGGCACATCCTGACCGCCTCCGTCGTGCCGGCCCCGGGCGTGGAGGAGACGCCCCTGCGCGCCGCCATCCGGGACGCGGTGGCGCCCCTTCCACCGGCCGCGCGCCCGCGCGTCCTCACTCTGGTCGAACAAATTCCGCTGGGAACGGCGGGCAAGAAGAAGCGGGAAGGGACCGCATGACCGCAACCGGCACTGCTCCGGCGAAGCGCCACGTCATCGTCACGGGCGGCAGCCGCGGCCTCGGCCTGGGCCTCGTGGAGGCATTGCTGGCCGACGGGTACCGCGTTTCCACCTGCAGTCGCGCGCCCAGCGAGGCGCTGGAACGGCTGGCTGGCCCCGACCTGTTCTGGCGGGCCTGCCGCGTCGGCGACGGTGCCGACGTTCGGGCCTTCATCGATGCCGCGGTGGAGTGGGGCGGGGCCTCGCCGCTGTGGGGTATGGTCAACAACGCCGGAATCGCGCGGGAAGGCGTGCTCGCCACCTTTCCGGAGATCGATGTGGATGAGGTCATCCAGACCAACCTCACCGGAGCCATCCAGGTCGCCCGCGCCTTCCTGCGGGCCAAGCTGCTGAAGCGCGGGCCGGGGCGGATCGTCAACATCTCCTCCATCATCGGGCAGCGGGGCTACACGGGGCTGGCGGCCTATTCGGCGTCCAAGGCCGGGCTGGACGGGCTGACCCGCGCGTTGGCGCGCGAGGTCGGCCGGCTCCAGGTCACGGTCAATTCGGTGGCGCCGGGTTATCTCACCACGGAGATGTCCGGTACACTGGCCGAGGGCCAGCGGGATCAGATCGTGCGCCGCACGCCGCTCGGCCGGCTGGGCGACGTGGCCGACGTCGTGCCGGTGGTCCGCTTCCTGCTGAGCGACGGCGCCGCCTTCGTCACCGGCCAGACCATCGTCGTGGATGGCGGGATCACAGGCTGACCCCGCAGGGATCGACAATACGGCCGACGGGCAAGAACGAGGAGCATTCCATGGTCGCCAGCGTGATCGATGGCGTCGCCCTGGCGGGCATCGTCGCCTGCGTGCCAATACGGCGCGAGACGGTGGAGGATCTGGCCGTCCGCTTCGGCGAGGATACGGCCCGCAAGATCGCCAAGGCCACGGGCATCGAGGCGCGGCACCTCGTGCCCCCGCACCAGTGCACCTCCGACCTTGCGGAAGCGGCGGCGCGCCGCCTGCTGGACCGCTTGGGGTGGGATGCCGCGTCCGTCGACCTTCTGGTCATGGTCACCCAGACCCACGACCACGTCATGCCGGCGTCCGGCTTTCGGCTGCACCATCGCCTCGGGCTGGGAAAAGGGGCGGCGGTGCTGGATCTGACGCTGGGCTGTTCCGGCTACGTCTACGGCCTGTGGACTGCGGCGGCGATGCTGAAGGCGGCGGGTGGCCGGCGCGCCCTGCTGATTGCCGGCGACACCACGTCTCGCGTGCTGGATCCGGACGACCGGACCGTGGCGCCATTGTTCGGTGACGCGGCAACGGCGACCGCGTTGGAAATCGACGGCGCCGCCAAGTCCATGGCCTTCGCGCTGGGCAGCGACGGCGCCGGGGCGCCCTACCTGACCGTGCGCGGCGGGGCGTTGCGCGAACCGGACGCGCCCGCGCACCTGTTCATGGACGGCACGCAGGTTTTCGCCTTTACCCTGCGGGAGGTGCCGGGCAACGTCCGCGCCGTGCTCGACCTCGCCGGTTGGGGAATGGAGGCGGTGGATCATCTGGTCCTGCACCAGGCCAACGCGCAGATGATCCGGCATCTGGCGCAAAAGCTCGGCGCCACGCCCGCGCAGACCGTGCTGGGGCTGGCCGGCTTCGGCAACACCAGCTCCGCCTCCATCCCGCTGACGCTTGCGTCGGAACTGGGCGGATCCCTGCGCTCTGGCGCGGCGCGCCTTCTGCTGTCGGGCTTCGGCGTCGGTTGGTCCTGGGGAAGCGCCGCCGTGACCGCCGGTCCCCTTGCGGTCTGCGAAACGATGCTGCTGAGTCCCGACGGCAACCCGGCAGATTCTGCCGGTGCGGCGGGAGAGGCGGCAAAGGGTGCCGAGGGATCGGCATTTTCTGCCGGGGTCTAGGCAAAATTTGCCGGGTTCTGTTCTGCCGACGGGCAGGAATTACCTCGGTTGGGCGGCAATTTTGGACTGGCCTGCTTTTTGCCTACCATGGACGCGAGGGAATTAGTCCCTCTCCGCCCGCATAACGCGGTCCGGATCGACATCCTCCAAAAGGAGTGACTTCCATGGCTGTTGGCGACATCTCCCTCTCGTCCTCGATGCGCACGAACCTGCTGCAACTGCAGGGCGTTCAGGACCAGATCGCGAAGAAACAGAACATCCTTGCGACCGGCAACAAGATCAACACGGCCCTTGACGGCCCGACGTCGTTCTTCGCCTCGAAGGGCCTGAATCAGCGCGCCGGCGACTTGACGGCGCTGAAAGACACGATGGGTCAGGCGGTCAGCACGATCAAGGCGGCCGACAAGGGCCTGACCGCGATCGACGACATGATCGAGCAGGCCCGCGGTCTGACCACCGCCGCCTACTCCGCGCTCGGCACCGACGCCGGCTCGATGGCCACCCGCAAGTCCCTGGCCGCGCAGTTCAACGCCCTCAAGGAACAGATCGACAAGCTGGCCGGCGACAGCAGCTACGCCGGCAAGAACCTGCTGGCCGGCAACGGCCTGCGCATGGACTCCACCAGCGCTTCGCGCCAGGCGACCAACACCATCCAGGGCATCGACAACGCCCGCGTCACCAACGTGGTGTCGCCCGA
>JAEZPL010000081.1 GCA_023413605.1 Pseudomonadota bacterium | reverse complement strand
GACGCGGCCTCGATCGCCGGCCTGCTGATCACCACCGAGGCGATGATCGCCGAGAAGCCGGAGAAGAAGGCTGCTCCGGCCGGCATGCCGGGTGGCATGGACGACATGGGCGGCATGGGCTTCTGATCGAAGCCTGCGTCTCTCAGGACGTTTGTGGAAAGGGCGGTCCCTCGGGGCCGCCCTTTTCCTTTGGACACGTCCCATCGGCCAGTGCTCCCGAATGGATGCCGTAGACTGGAACGCTTCCAAAATGTGGCGGTTGGCAAGATACCGGCCGGCCGGCGATGCAGCCGGCCGGCCAAGGATGTTGTCCAAACAGCCGCTGTTCAGGGAGAATGCGATGGCTGAAGAGCCCAAAACTCTGACGAATCGCCAGGGCCACCCGATCACCAACAACCAGTCCCAGCGCACCGTCGGCAGCCGCGGCCCGGCGACGCTGGAGAACTACCAGTTCCTGGAGAAGATCACCCACTTCGACCGCGAACGCATCCCGGAACGCGTGGTCCACGCGCGCGGCTTCGTCTGCTATGGCGAGCTGGAGGCGACCGGCAAGATCGGCGACGAGCCGGCCTCCAAATACACGCGCGCCAAGCTGTTTGCACAAGCCGGCAAGAAGACGCCGCTGGCCATCCGCTTCTCCACCGTCATCGGCGGCCGCGACTCGTCGGAGGTGGCGCGCGACCCGCGCGGCTTCGCGGTGAAGTTCTACACCGAGGACGGCAACTGGGATCTCGTCGGCAACAACCTCGCGGTCTTCTTCATCCGCGACGCCATCAAGTTCCCGGACGTCATCCATTCGCTGAAGCCCGACCCGGTGACCTTCCGGCAGGAGCCGAACCGCATCTTCGACTTCATGAGCCAGACGCCGGAATCGATGCACATGCTGACGCACCTGTTCAGCCCGCGCGGCATCCCGGCGAACTACCGGCACATGGAAGGCTTCGGCGTGAACACCTACAAGATGGTGAACGCGCAAGGCGACACGGTGCTGGTCAAGTACCACTTTCACCCGCGCTGCGGCGTCGCCAGCCTGACGGCGGACGAAGCGGCCAAGGTGCAGGGGCAGGATCTGGGCTCCGCCTCCAAGGATCTCTACGAGGCCATCGAGCGCGGCGACCACCCGCAGTGGGACATGTACGTCCAGATCATGGAAGACCACGACCATCCGGAGCTGGACTGGGATCCGCTGGACGACACCAAGATCTGGCCGGAGAAGGACTTCCCCCTGCGGCACATCGGCGTCATGACGCTGAACCGCAACGTCGAGGATCACTTCAATGAGAACGAGCAGATCGCCATGGGCACCGGCGTGCTGGTGGACGGGCTCGACTTCTCCGACGACAAGATGCTGGTCGGGCGGACCTTCTCCTACTCCGACACGCAGCGCTACCGCGTCGGCACCAACTACCTGCAACTGCCGGTGAACCAGGCGAAGAACGCCAAGGTCGCCACCAACCTGTCGGGCGGCCAGATGTCCTACCGCCGCGACATCGCGCCCGGCCAGAACCCGCACATCAATTTCGAGCCGTCCATCCACAACGGCCTGAACGAGGCCGCGCGGGAGGAGCCCAACAACCCGCCGGAAATCCGCGGCCGGCTGACCCGCAGCGTCCTGGAACGCCGCAACGACTACGTCCAGCCGCGCATCCGCTACCGCACCATGATGGAGTGGGAGCGCGACGACCTCGTCCACAACATGGGCACCCTGCTGGCCCAGTGTGAACGCGACGTGCAGGAACGGATGCTCTGGCACCTCTTCCTGGTCCACGACGACTACGGCAGCCGTGTCGCCGGCATGCTGGGCATGACCGCGGACGACGTGAAGCACCTCCAGCCCCTGCCGAAGCAGGTGCTGACCGACGAGGACCAGAAGCGGCTGAAGAGCCTGGGCCGGAACGGCGACAAGCTCGACGGGTCCGCCTACCTTCCGTGGACCAGTTCGGTGAAGAACCACAAGGCCACGGCCGACGAGGTGCTCGGCGGAATGAAGGGCGGCATGCAGAAGGGCGGATCGAAGATGAAGGCCGGCAAGGCCGCGGAGTAGGCGCGGAAAAGGCGATGCCCTTCGAAGCCCCCCTTCCACCAAGGAAGGGGGGCTTTCCTTTACCCCTCGCGGCCCACGGTCTGGATGACCTCGAACCCTTCGAACTCCGGCGGGCCGAGGTAGAGCGGCTTGTTGCCGGCGGCACCCTTGTGGGCCATGCGGAAGGCCTCCGACCGGGTCCAGTCGAGGAAATGCTGCTCCGACGCCCAGACCGTGTGCGAGGAATAGAGCCGGTGGTCGTCGCGCCGCGGGCCGCGCAGCAGGTGGAATTCCACGAAGCCCGGAACCTCGTTCAGATGAACCTCGCGGTTCAGCCAGACCTCCTCGAAGTCTTGCTCCGCGTCCGGCCGGACCTTGAAGCGGTTCATGGCGATGTACATGGCGGCGGCTCCTCTCGTCGTGACGGTGCGGCAATGAGCTATGGTCCGTTGCGCGCGACGGCCAGATTGCGGTCGAAGAAATCCACCACCTCGCGGTTCAGCCGCTCATGGAAGGCTGCGCGGTCGAAACCCGGCGGGTCCTGGGCCGGGAGGCCGATGTCCGCCGCCAACTCGGCCGGATAGGGCACCATGAAGGAAAAATGGCCGGCTCCGGCCACCAGCGCATATTCGCTGTTCGGGGGCAGCCGGTCGCGCACCTCCTTGACCTGGGTGTCGCCCAGGATCGCGTCGGCTTCCGCGTCATAGAGGCGGATGGGGAGCGAAACCCTGGCGAAGGCGCCATCCCCGAACATGGCGCTGGCCGGAACCATCGCGACGACGGCGCGGATCCGCGGGTCCGCCGCCTCGATCCGTCCGGTCCATTGGGGCACGCCGTCGCGGCAAAAGGCGGGGTCGCGCGGGTGCCGGGCGCAGTAATCGGCGATGATGCCCAGGTCGGCCACGCCGCCGGCCGCGACCAGCACGGTGTAGCCGCCGGCCGACATGCCGAGCGCGCCGATGCGGCCGCCATCCACATGCGCCCCGATCTCCGGGTCGGCGAGCACGCTGTCGAGCGCGGCGGAAAACTGCGCCGGGCGGTTCCGCCACAGTATGGCTGAGCGGGCGTCCCGGTCGTCGTCGAAGCTGTTGCCGACGTGATGGACCGCCGCCACCACATAGCCGGCGCGGACCAGCGCCATCGCGGTATCGACATGGCCGAGCGCGCTGCCGCCGGAACCGTGCGACACCATCACCAGCGGATGCCGTCCTTCAACCGTCGGCGCGCCTTCGGCCACGGACAGTGTGAAGGGTCCCCGCCGCACCGGCTGTTCCGGCGCGGTCGTCGGATACCAGACGTTCATGCGGCCCGTGCCGCCGTGCGCCGGATCCGGGTAGGTCATCGTGCGCATCCCGACCTCGGCCGTCGCCGGCCCCGCCATTCCGGCGGCTGGCAGCGCAGCCAGCATCAGCGCCACAAGGAAACGCCGCATGTCCCCTCCACTCTGTTTGGCGCTGAAACCCTAAGGCCAAGCTCGCGTTATCCGAAAGGCGGCACGCCGCCGCAGCCAAGGCAACGGTGCGGCCCAGCCATCACGCGACCCTCGCCGCCATCTCCAGAATCCAGTCGCGGAAGGCGGCCATGGCCGGCGTGGGGTAGCGCGACTTCAGGTGCGTCAGCCAATAGCTGCCCATCGAGCTGTGGACGTCGAAGGGCTGCCGGATCGACCCGTTGGCCAGCAGGCGGGAGAACATCAGCGGCGGGCACAGCGCCACCCCGGCGCCCTGGAGCGCCGCCTCCATCATCGCCAGCGACGAATCGAACACGATTCCCTTCAGCAGGGGCGCCGGGGTGGAGACGCCGGCCGCGGCGAACCAGCTCGTCCACTCGTCGGCGCGGTAGGATCGCAGCAGAGTCTCGTTCAGCAGGTCCGCCGGCTCGCGCAGCCGGTCGGCGATCTCCGGGATGCACAGCACGGAATGGGGGGCTTCGAACAGGTGCACGGCCTCGATCCCGTGCCAGGCGCCGTTGCCGAAGCGGATGGCGTAGTCCAGCCCCTCCGCCGCCATGTCCACGCGGTTGTTGTTCGTCGACAGGCGGACGTCGATGAACGGGTATTTCTCGTGGAAATCCGGCAGGCGGGGCAGCAGCCAGCCGACCGCGAAGGTGCCGACCGCCCCGATCATCAGCACCTCGCGCAGCTGCCCGCCCTCGAACTGCTGCAGCATGTCCGCCATCCGGTCGAACGAATCGCGCAGCACCGGCAGCAGGGCTTCCCCCTCCGGCGTGATCATCAGGCCGCGCGGCAGGCGCTTGAAGAGCGTGACGTTCAGCCGGTTCTCCAGCAGCTTCACCTGATGGCTGACCGCCGCCTGGGTGACGCACAGCTCGACCGCCGCGCGGGTGAAGCTCAGATGCCGCGCCGACGCCTCGAAGGCGCGCAGGGCGTTCAGCGGAAGGTACGGCCTGACCATCGAAGACCAAATTCAATTTGGGGCTCGACCCAAATAACGTGGTTTGCCACCTTGGTCAAACCCCTCCTATTCTGGCCTTACCGGCAGCCAGGAGCGCTTCCGTCAGGTCGGATCAAGGTAAATTTCCCGCATCCGGCGCGACAGGAGGGCTAAAAGGCAGAAGTCTGTTCATAAAACACAAAAAAGAACCTGCCGGCGGCGTGTCTTGTTGTGTCATTGGCGCGCCTTTCATTCCGGGGTGTCTCGGAAATGGGCGCGAAAGGCCGGAGGTGCGGGGGAATGGACGGGAATACTGGAACACCTGTCTTCACCGCCGCTTGCGCGCTGCTTCACAGGTCATGCACCCCAAGGCATAAATCCACATATGGAGAAAGCACGATGAATTTTCCGACCATCCGCCGGGCGATCACACGCCGGGCCGCGCTGGCCAGCGCGTTGACCGCGGCCCCGGTGCTGATGCTGGTGCGCCCGTCCCTGGCCCAGGGGAACGGTGCTGCGTCTGGTGCCGGTTCCGACATGGCGGCGCGTCTGGCCGGGCTTGAGCGCCAGAACGGCGGGCGCCTCGGCGTCGCCGCGCTGAACCTCGCAACCGGCAACCGGGTGGGGCACCGCGGCGGCGAGCGTTTCCCCATGTGCAGCACCTTCAAGGTCCTGGCGTCGGCGCTGGTGCTGGCCCGCGTGGACCAGGGCAAGGAACGGCTGGACCGCCGCGTCGCCTTCACCAAGGCCGACGTCATCACCTGGTCGCCGATCACGGAGAAGTACGCCGACGGGCCGGGCCTGACGATGGCGGACTATTGCGAGGCAGCGATCACCTACAGCGACAACACCGCCGCCAACGTGCTGCTGGACAGCTTCGGCGGTCCGGCGGGGCTGACCGCCTATCTGCGCTCCCTCGGCGACGGGGTGACGCGGCTCGACCGCACGGAGCCCACGCTGAACGAAGCCATCCCCGGCGATCCCCGCGACACCACCTCGCCCGACGCGATGCTGGATACACTGCGCCGCCTGCTGTTCGGCAACACGCTCAGCGAGGCGTCCCGCGCGCAGCTCGCCGCCTGGATGATCGCCAACACCACCGGCGGCAAGCGTCTGCGCGCCGGCTTCCCGTCGGATTGGAGGGTCGGCGACAAGACCGGCACCGGCGCGGTCGGCACGGCCAACGACGTGGCCGTGGCGTGGCCGCCGGCCGGCGGGCCGATCCTGGTCACCGTCTACTACACGGAATCGACCATCTCCGACGACCGGCGCAACGCCGTCATCGCGGAAGCCGGCCGGATCGTGGCCGGGGTGTGATGGTCCCGGGGCGCTTGGCGGCTACCTTTGGTGGTTTCCGTGGAGGCTCTCGCCAAGCGCCTATTGATTGAAGGCACAATGGTTGAAGGTTCAACGTTAGACTGCGACAGGTTGACGCGCCACAAGCATTCAACTGGTAATACCGTCATACGCGTGTACTCTCTCTTTGTTTTCAAGGCATTCAGAAGAACCTTAGAACTGCCTTAAGGGAGATGAGTCATGTCCAAGCGTACGGCTGTGTCGTTAGCGGCCATGCTGATGGTGACGGTCGGCGGTATGACCGCAGCCGTAGCCGCCGGCAACGAGCCGATTCAACCCATCGAGCCTGCGAAGGTCAGCAATCCTGCGTTGGTTGAACTGGGCAAGAAGCTCTACTTCGATCCCCGACTGTCGAAGTCGGGCTTCATCTCGTGCAACTCGTGCCACAACCTGTCGATGGGCGGCACGGACAACCTGAAGACCTCCATCGGCCACAACTGGCAGCAGGGCCCGATCAACGCGCCGACGGTGCTGAACTCCAGCCTCAACGTCGCCCAGTTCTGGGACGGCCGCGCGCTGACCCTTCAGGAGCAGGCCGGCGGGCCGATCGCCAATCCGGGCGAAATGGGCTCCACCCACACGCTGGCGGTCGAGGTGCTGCGCTCCATTCCGGCCTATGTGCAGGAATTCAACGCGGTCTTCGGTGAGACGAAGGTCACCATCGAAGAGGTGACGAAGGCCATCGCGGCCTTCGAGGAAACCCTCGTCACGCCGAACTCGCGCTTCGACAAGTGGCTGAAGGGCGACAAGAAGGCCCTGACCACCGCGGAGCTGGAAGGCTACGAGCTGTTCAAGGATTCGGGCTGCACCGCCTGCCACAACGGCTCGGCGGCCGGCGGCAACACCTTCCAGAAGATGGGCGTGGTCGAGCCGTACAAGAC
>JAEZPL010000061.1 GCA_023413605.1 Pseudomonadota bacterium | reverse complement strand
GTTCCGACCGCTCCGCGTGCCGCGCCCGCCGCTCGATCTGGAACAGCGCCGACAACCGCAGAAGCTGCCGGTTCAGCTGGGTGCTCATGGCGTTTTGACCAGGGGGGTCATGCCCATGGGTTTCGCGCTGTCGGGTTGCGCCTCGTCGGGCGGCGCGATCAGCGCGCGGCCGCTCATGCCCGGCATCAGGTCGGGCGCCGGGCCGCCGATGGCCGCGTAGATCTTCACCGACTGGCTGACCGGGTCCACCCGGCCCGACATACGGGACACCTTGGCCGGGTAGGTCCTGCCCGTCTCGTCCACCGCGATCTGGAACCCCGTGCCGACGCCCAGCCACGTCAGCCAGCGGGACGGGATGATGGCCTCAAGCTCCAGCTGCCTGTCGTCGAGGATGTCCAGCATCGGCTGCCCCTCCCCGATGAACTGGTAGCGCTTGACCGACACGCTGGCCACCCGGCCCGGAAAGGGCGCGGCGACGGTGCAGCGCTCCACCATCGCCTTGGCCATGGCGACCTCGGCGGCGGCGGTCGCCACGTCGGCGTGGGAGACGTTCATCTCCTTCACGCTGACCGAGCCCAGCTTGCGCAGCCGCTCGTTCACCTCCTGGATCTGGCGGTTCTTCTCCAGCACGGCGACGGCGCGGGCAAGCTGCCCTTCCTGAAGCGCGCAGTCGAAGCGGACCAGAACCTCCCCCTGCTTGAACCGGTCGCCGTCCTCGATGGACAGGTCGCGGATGCGGCCGGCCATCGGGCTGGACAGGGTCGTGGCGACGCGCGCCGTGACCTGGGCCCGGATCTCGCGGGCAACGATCGGCAGGGGATCCCCGCCGACCTCCGCCGCCACCCCCTGCCCGGCACCGAGCAGGAGAAAGGCGGCGGCGAAACACGCCGGAAAGCGATGCGTCATGACACCGGTGCTGCCTGGGGCTGATTTTCGGGTTTGTCGTCGGGTTTCGCGGATTGCTCCGCCGGGGCGGGGTGGACGTCCGGCAGGTCGGGAAGGCGCCCGGCGTCGAGGTTGTCGAGCGATTCCTTCACCACGCGGGTCAGCGCCGTCAGGTCGCCGGTTTCCACCGACGCCGGCACCGGGTCGAAGCCCAGCGCCGTGTAGAGGTTCGCCAGCGACGCCTGCAGGTCGGTGAAGGCGCGGTCGCGGTCCAGCTCCGCGGCGACGGCCGACAGGCCTCGGCGGATGCGCTCGAACTCCGGCTCCGCCTGGGCGAGGCCGCCGTTGGTGACGGCCCTGGCGATGCCGGCCTCCACCTGTGCGATTTCCTGGGCCGAATCCAGCGTCTCGACCGAGCGCAGATACTGCTGGTGGCTGACGTTGACCTGGGTCAGCACGGCGACGCTCAGCGCCAGCCGGCGGACCTTCGACACCTCGATCTGCTTCTCCGCCGCGTGGATGGCCGCCGGCCCGCTGACGAGGTTGACGAGGTTGAAGGTGGCGCGCACCCCCGCCTCGGCCCACAGGTTGTTCACGAGGAAGGAGTTGCTGTCGTAGTTCAGCCCGCCCAGCACCGACAGGCCCGGCACCAGCCGGATCATCTCCTTGTACAGGTTGTTGCGGTCCACCCGCTCCTGGTACGCCTCCTCGCGCAGCTCGGGCCGCTGCGACAGGGCGATGACCTCCAGCGACGGCAGGTCGGCCGACAGGGCGCGTGGGAAGGCCGGGCGCTCCGGCGGCAACTCCACCGTGAATTCGGTGCGCGGCGGGATGTTGACCAGGGCCGCGAGCTGCGCCTTGGCGACCGACAGGTCCGACTTCAGGCGGCGCAGCTGCGTGATCACCTGAAGCAGGTTCTTGCGGTATTCCAGCGTCTGGAGCACCGGCTCCAGCGAATGTTTGGAAATTTCCTCGTTGGCCTGGAGCGCCCGTTCGGCCTCGGCCAGCAGCGGGTCGATCCTGGGCAGCAGGCGCTGGGCCGTGGCGGTGCGCCAGTAGGCGCTGCGCACCTCCTTGGCGATGTTGTTGATGACGCGGCGCCGCCGCTCCACCGCGATCAGCGCCCGGTCGCTCTGCTGGCGCGCCTGGAAATAGCCGACGCCGAAGTCCAGCAGGTTCCACGAGAAGGTCAGGTCCGCCGTGCCCCGTTCCTTGTCCTGCGAGGTCGAGGGCTCCAGCGACTGCCGGCGGGTGAGCACCGACAGGCTGGACGACGCGTTCTCGTTGTTGCGCGCGTTGTAGCCGGCGCTGGCCGCCAGCCGCGGCAGCATGTTCATCACCGCGACGTCGAACTGGCTGGCCTGAAGGGCCGATTCGACGGTCGCCAATTGCTGGTCGTAGTTGTACTTCAGCGCCCGCGCCACCGCCTCCGACGCGGTCAGCGGGCCGGTCAGCGGCTGCTGGTCCTTGTAGAGGAGCGCGTAATCGGACCTGGCGCGCGCCAGATGCTCCTCCGGCTGGAAGGGGGCCGGCGAGACGGCACAGGCTCCGAGAAGCGCAACCGCGCCAAGCGGGCCGAAGGAGCGAAGCATGCGGTTGGGGCTCATTCGGGTGGTGGGCTCTGTCAGATGCGGTTCGTGTGGGATCAGGCGGCGTTGCGGTCGTCGGACTGAAGCAGCGTGTTGAGAAGGGCGCGCGCCTCCGCCAGCAGGCCGGGCCGGCCGGCGGCGTGAAGCTGCGCCGTGAAGGAGGCGCGGCCGGCGGCCGGTGCGGCATCCGCGGGCGCACCCGCCCGAATGCCGGCCGTCATCCAGGCGTCGGCCCCCTCCATGGAGTCCGGCACACCGGCGTCGGCCCGCTGCTCCTTGGGAAGCAGGACATTCGGCTGGTTCTGGGCCTCCGGCGGGTTGATGTCCCGGCCCGGAATTTGAAGCGGACGCTGGTCCGGTTCCCGATCCGGCGTTTGCCCTTCCCCCTGGCCATCACCCTGCCCTTCCGGCGGGCCCTCGGCCTGGGCCGGCTGCTGGCCGCGGCCGTTGGCGATGAGGGTCTGGGTGTTCAGATCCTGGGTGACCAGCACGCGGAACTGGGCCGCCGCCTGATTGCCGCGGCTGTCCTTGGCGACGATGACGATGTCCAGCGCGCCGCGCGCCGTGGCCGGCGGTGCGCCCCGGAAGGCGAGGTTCTGGGCGTCGAACTGGAGCCAGTTGGGCAGCGGGCTGCCGTCCGGGCGGACCGCCTGATAGACGAGGCGCTCGTTCGGGTTGGTGTGGCGGAAGATGTTCTTCGGCACCTGGAAGGTGGCCTGCTGCATCGGCAGCAGGGTCTGGTTGCCGACCGACCCGGCCAGGAACAGCTCGACGTTCGCCTGGCTGTACTGCTGGAAAAGCGCCGACGTGGACAGGTCGCCGTTGCCGAGGCGCAGCAGGCCCGCCGCGTTGACCGCCCCCGCCCCCATGCCGTCGCCGCCCAGGCCCGGGGAGATGGAGGTGACCGTCCCGCCGGGGAAGCCGGTCGTCAACCCGCCGGGGGTGCCCGGCGTGCCGTATCCCGGCCCGGTGATCAGCGTGCCCGTTCCGGGATTGCTTGGATCGCCTCCGGTCGTCGGCGTCGTCGGGGCGACGTCCGGCGGCGTCGTCGGGGCCGGGGCCGGCGTGTCGCCGCGCTGCACCTCCGCCACGATGGAGACGGTGACGCCCAGCGACGCCGAGGCGCCCGCCATGTCGGTGGCCCGCAGGGCCAGCGACAGCGTCCCGGCGGCCTCCTGCGGCGGCGTGCCGCGGAAGGTCAGGGAGGCCGGGTCGAAGACGAGCCAGCCGGGCAGCGGGCTGCCGTCGGCCAGCGTCGCCGTGAAGGTCAGCCGGTCGCCGCGGTCCACGTCGGCGAAGCGGGCCGGATCGACGGTCAGCACCATCTCCCGCCCGGCGGTGCCGGATGCGGTGGGCGGCGCGCCGGTGACGGTCGGGGCGTCGTTGGTGCCGGTGATTGCGATGGTGAGCGTCCGGCTGACCGCGGCGCTGCCGACGTTGCTGCCGCCATTGCCTCCCTCTGCGGCCAGCACGTCGTCCACGGTGTAGGTGAAGACCTCGTCGGTCAGCACCTGCCCCTGGCGAAGCTGCTGGATCACCTCCAGGCTGCTGTCCAGCGTATAGCTGTAGCTGCCGTCGCGCCGGATGGTCAGCGTGCCGTAGCGGCCGGCGACGGTGACCTGATCGTTGGCGCTGGTGTCGATGGGCGTGGCGGTGGCGCCGGTGCCCCGGATCGCCGTGACGTGAAGCGTCTGCGGATCGACGGTGCCGAGCGCGTCGCGGTCCCCGTCGTTGGCCAGCACATTGCCGGTCGCCGGGGCCGCCGCATCCTCCACAGCGCTGTTGGTGTCGTCCTGCGCCTCGATGGCGTCCTCCACCGCCGTGACGCTGGTGGTCAGGGTGACGGTGGTGGCCGACCAGGGGTTGCCGCCGCCGATGGCCAGCGTCTGGCCGGTCGCCGCGGCGTTCACCGTGGCGTCGGACAGGCGGGCCGTCAGGCCGCCCGGCGTGCCGTTCCAGTCGGCCGCCGGCACGAAGCGCAGGCTGGCCGTGGCCGGCAGGACCAGCGCGTTCGTGTCCGACAGGTCCGTGGGCAGCAGGGTCCAGGTCGCGCCGTCGGTCGAATACCACCACTGGCCCTGGCCGGCCGTCGCGGCGTTGCCGACGACGGCGACGCCGGCCAGCGTCGGGGTGTGGGCGTCCGCACCGCCCGGAACGCCGGAACGGTCGTCCGCCGCGTCACCGTAGAGCGGGCCGAACAGGCTCCCCACCGTCGCACCGGGGATGGCGCCGGTGGGCGTATCCTCCGCGACCGGGGCCAGGGTGGCCGTTCCGGCGGCGGTGGGCGCGTCGTTGACGTTGGCGACGGTCGGCTGGAGGGCAACCGTGTCGAGCGACCAGCGGCCGTCCGCCCCGGTGCCACCGACGACGGACAGATCCTTCAAATCCGTAACGGAGCCGCTCGCCGTCACCGGGTTGCCGGAGCCGTCGGCCAGCCGCAGCGTCAGCGCCCCCGGCGTGCCGTGGAAGTTCGCCGCCGGCACGAAGCGCACCTGGGTGGAGGCGTCGAGCACCAGCGCCGACGCGGCGGACAGGCCCGTCGCCGGGATGTCGGTCCAGGTCGTCCCGTTGGCGAGGTACTGCCAGCTGCCCTGCCCCGCCACGGCGGCGTTGCCGACCACCGCGACGACGCTGAGCGGCGTGGCCCCGGCGCTGCCGCCCTTGGCGGTCTGGTCGTCGGTCGCGTCGGTGTAACGGTCGGCCAGCAGGCCGGCGAAGGTCGCGCCGGCGGGGGTGGTGTCCTCCGTCACGGCGATCGCGACGGGACCGCTGCCGACGACCACCGGACGGTCGTTCACCGCCGTGACGCCGGTCTTCAGGGTGATCTGGCTGTTCGCGTCGGCGTAGCGGGTCGTCCCGCCCGTCGCCTCCGCGCCGCTGAGGTCGACGACCGAGCCGCCGGCCGGCGGCGTGCCGCCATCCTCGATCAGGCGGACGCCGAGATCCGGCGCAGCACCATTGAAGTCCGCCGCGGGCTGGAAGCGCAGCCGGTCCCCGGACCCGAGCACCAGCGCGGTGGCGAGCGTACGGTCGCCCACGTCGATCCACGGGCCGGCACCGCCGATCCGGTACTGCCACGCGCCCTTCGCCGGGTCGGCGGTGCCGGACACGATGGCGATGCCGTGGAATCCGTTGGCGCCGCTGCCGCCGGTCACCGCGTCGGGGCTGTCCGTCAGGCGGGCGGCGAACAGGTCACTCACCAGGGCACCGCCGTTGTCGATGCCGGCGACATCCTCCGCCACCGGGGTCAGGACGACCTCGGCGGTGGAGTTGGCGGTCGGGGCGTCGTTCACCGCCTCCACCGTGAAGGTCACCGTGTCCACGTCCTGAAGCGGACCGCCGGTGCCGTGGTTGCCCCGGTCGTTGGTGGTGATGGTGATGCTGTCGGTGCCGTTGAAATTGGCGTTGCCCTGGTAGGTGACGGTGGCCAGCAGCGCCTGAAGCTGCGCCAGAGTGCCGGTCACGGTCACCGTGGCGTCGCCGATGCCGTCCCCGGCGTCGAAGGCCACGGCGGCCCGCGTCGTCGCGTCGCCCAGCGTCAGCACGCCGTGCTGCGCGGCCAGCGTGACCGTCATCAGCCGGTCGGCGGCCACCGGGTTGCCGTTCACGTCCACGTCCGACACCGAGAAGCGGTTGGCGCCGGAGAAGGTGAAGGGCGTGTCCTCCTTAATCCCGGTCAGCGTGCCGGGGACGGTGTTGACCGGCGGGTCGTTGACCGGAACGACGGTCACGACCGTGGTCGCGGTCGCCGTTAGCACGCCGCCCGCACCCTGGTCCACGGTGGTGGTGCCGCGCCGGTCGTCCATGGTCAGGTCGATGGACAGCGTGCCAGCCCGGCCGGCGTTCACGGCCCCCTCGTCCATGGCGTAGGTGACGGACTGCACGATGCGGCTGGCGAGCGCCTGCGTCACCGCCGCGTTGCCCCCGATGGTGATCTGCAGGCGGCCGGCGGTCGTCGTGTCGATGGTGCCGATGACCGTGTCGTCGGCCGGATCCGCCGTGCCGTTGGCGAGGCGCAGCTCCGTCCCGCTGGCGTAGAGGCTGCCGGCGGTGGCGGCGCTGCCGTTGAAGCCGAAGCGGTCGTCCGCGTTCGGCGTCCCGCCGTTGCGCTGGAAGGTCAGCACCACGCCGCGATAGTCGTCCAGGCCGCCGCCGCTGCCGCCGATGTCCGCGTCCCCCAGAGTGGCGTTGGCGCCCAGCAGGAC
>JAEZPL010000057.1 GCA_023413605.1 Pseudomonadota bacterium | reverse complement strand
AGCTTCTTCGGCTCGCGCGCCATGCGGTGGACGTGGATGGAGCACATCGGGGGCAGCACCTCGTCCGCCTCTCCATGGATCAGCAGGACCGGGCAGTGCAGGTCGCGCACCGGGTCGGCGCCGAAGCCCTGGGTCGCCAGGGTCACCACCGCGCAGACCGCACCGCGGTTCGACGCCGCGGCCTGGATCATCACGGCCCCGCCGAAGGAATGGCCGACCAGCGCCACGTGATGGATGCCGCGCTGCCCGAGGAAGGTCAGGCCGCAAAGCACGTCGTAGACCGCTTCCTCCAGGTCGTGGGGGTTGCGGAAGCGGATGCGCAGCGACGCGATGCCGTCGGCGGTCAGGTCTTCCGCAAGGCGCGGATAGAGGCCGCGGGCCGGCGTGTCGAAGCCGCCGCCGACGCCGCCCACCCAGACCACGGCAAGTTCGCCTTTCATGTGCGGCCCTTCGACCGGCGGGTAGTAGCGGGTCTCGATGGCGCCCCGGTCGCTGTCGAGGCGTACGGGTTGATAGCCCTCTTCCAAGCGTTCGCCGATCTGTGCCGACAGAAGCGGCATGGGGTCTCTCCCGGTTGCGGTTCCTGCTTTGGTAACACCGCGCTCCCGTCCGGTGTTGCCTTGGAACCTCGCCCCGGAATCGCTGGTTGTGGGCGAGGCACGGCGACGGACAGGCAGGACGCCTGTTGTCTGTGACGGGGCCGGCGCCGGCGTGGGCCGGGGGAAGGCCGGTCCCCGGGAAACCAGCACGGGAGTACAGCAATGAGCCGCAACAACCGCGACACCGAGCAGGAGAAGCACCAGTCCGGCGGACCGGGCAAGGCGGCGAAGGCCGGCCATACCGATCCCAACAAGGCCGATCCGGACAAGGCCGTCGGCAACAAGCCGGGGCAGAACCAGTCCGGATCGCTCGGGCAGGAGCGCGGTTCCGGCGCGGGCGGATCGCGCGGCGCCTCGGAGGAGCAGCGCGACCGGAACAGCTGAGGGAATCGTCAGCCGCGCCGATCCCGCCGCCCGGCCGTCGCGGCCGGGCAGAGCCGTAGAACATCCAAAAAAGAAGGGCAGATCATGTTCAAGCAGATCTCGGTCGATACCGTGAAGCAGGCCGCCGACCTCGCCTACGAGGCCATGGCCGACCGCCAGCGTTTCCTCGCCGGCATGCGCAACATCGACCTCGGCGAACAGACCGCCGAGCGCGGCTCGCGGAACCCGACCGACCTCGACGCGCTGAACATCATGTCCACCGACGCCAGCGGGGCGCTGGACCAGCTGACCCGGATGCTGGAAGGCCTGACGCCCGAGCAGCGGACGGAGCTGCGCGCCGTGATGATGGTCGGCCGCGGCGACTTCGCCGGCAACCAGTGGGATCGCGCCCTGGACGAGGCCGGCCGCGCGCCCGACGCGTCCCATTACACGGACATCGCCGAACGCATCGATCTGCACGACTACCTGATGAAGGGCCTGTACGAGCTGAACCTGTTGAAGAAGCAGAAGGACGGGCAATGACACGCGACCGCGTGATGGGGGATCAGGGGAACGTTGGCCGGGTGATGGGGGGCCGGGTGACGGACAGGCTTCCGGACCTCGGCCATTCAGGCACCACCGAACGCTGGGTCGCGATGATGGGCGGCACGGCGCTGGGGCTGGCGGGGCTGCGGCGGGGAAGCTGGGCGCTGGCCGCGCTCGGCGGCGGGCTGTTCCTCGCCGGGGCCGCCGGCGTCCCGCTGGCCGAACCCGTGGCGCGGCGCGTGCGGGACGGCGGTTTGCCGGATGTCGGCGGGCTGCTGCCCAAGACCGGCCACGGGCCGACGACCACCCAGGCGACCGTCACCATCGCGGCCCCGCCGGACAGGCTGTTCCGCTACTGGCGGAATTTCCGGAACCTGACGGAGCTGTTCCCCCATCTCGACGCGGTGGAGGTGCTGTCCGATACGGAAAGCCGCTGGAAGGCCCACGGCCCCGGCGGCGTTCCGGTGGTCTGGAACAGCGTGCTCGACAAGGTGCGGGAGAACGAGCTGATCACCTGGCACACGGCGCAGGGTGCGGAACTGCCGCACCATGGGTCCGTCATGTTCAAGCCGGCGCCGGGCGACCGCGGGACGGAGGTGCGGTTGACGCTGTCCTACCACCCGCCCGCCGGGCAGGGCGGGCGCGCCGTCGCCCGCCTGTTCGGCGTGGCTCCCGGACAGCAGTCGCGCGAGGCGCTGCGGCGGCTGAAGCGGATCATGGAAGCGGGCGGGCTGCCGACCATCGACGGGCAGCCGCACGGACATCGGGGCATGCGGGAGGCCATGGAATGAGGGCGCTCTGCTGGAACGGCGTCAACGACCTGCGGGTGGAGCGGGTGCCGGACCCGACCATCCTCGGGCCGCAGGACGCGATCATCAAGGTCAACCTGTCCTCGGTCTGCGGGTCGGACCTGCACCTGATCGACGGGTACGTCCCCACCATGAAGCCCGGCGACATCATCGGCCACGAGTTCCTGGGCGAGGTGGTGGAGAAGGGGCCGGAGGTGCTGCGCCTGAACCGCGGCGACCGGGTCATCACCGTGTCGATCATCGGCTGCGGCAAATGCTGGCACTGCCAGCACGAGGAATATTCGCTGTGCGACAACTCCAACCCGCAGCCGGCCTATGAGGAGGCGGCCTACGGCCACTGCACCTCGGGCATCTTCGGCTACAGCCACGCCTTCGGCGGCTACGCGGGCAGCCACGCGGAATACATCCGCGTCCCCTTCGCCGACACCAACTGCTTCCGCGTGCCGGAAGGGGTGAGCGACGAGAAGGCGGTGTTCGTGTCGGACGCCGTGCCGACCGGCTACATGGCCGCGGACATGGCCGGCATCAAGAAGGGCGACATCGTCGCCGTGTGGGGCTGCGGCGGCGTCGGGCAGATGGCGATCCGCAGCGCCTACCTGATGGGGGCGGAACGGGTGATCGGCATCGACCGCTATCCCTACCGCCTCCAGGCCGCGCAGATGAAGGCGGGGGCGGAGCCGCTGGACTACACCCGCGTGGACGTCTACGACGCGCTGCTGGCGATGACCGGCGGGCGCGGCCCCGACGTCTGCATCGACGCCGTGGGCATGGAGGCCGACGGCTTCGACACCGGCGTGGAGTACTGGTACGACCGCACCAAGCAGGTCATCGGGCTGGAGACGGACCGCCCGGCGGTGCTGCGCCAGATGATCCAGTGCTGCCGCAAGGGCGGCACGCTGTCCATCGTCGGCGTCTACGGCGGCTTCATCGACAAGTTCCCCATGGGGGCGGCGACGAACAAGGCGCTGACCTTCCGCATGGGCCAGCAGCACGGCCAGCGCTACGTGAAGCGCCTGTTCGAACACATCGAGAAGGGCGAGCTCGACCCCTCCTACCTGCTGACCCACAAGTGGTCGCTGGACGACGGGCCGCGCGGGTACCGCCTGTTCAAGGAAAAAATCGACGACTGCATGCGCGTCGTCTTTACGCCGTAACCGAGGAAGGCCGTAACCAGGGAAGGGAGGAAGGCCATGCAGCTCATCTACGCCTATCCGGCCGAGAAGGGGCGCGGCGTCGAGGCGGAGATCATCGGCAGCATCCGCGACCGCTGCGGCCATGTGGTCCAGACCGGCCGCGAGGAGCGCGACGCGGAACGCGGCGACGCCACCGACGTGATCGTCACGCTGGAGGTGGAAGCGCCGCAGTGCGAATCCGCCCTGAACACCCTGCGCGCCCATCCCGCGGTGATCGACGCGGCGGAGCGGAGCTTCGGGGAACGGGTGTAGCCGGGAAGAAGAAGGCGGCCGAAGGCCGGGCAAGCGCTGCGATGGGCCCGGGCCGACACCCTTCGGGCGCCCCCTCACCCTCACTCTCTCCCCGGAGGGGAGAGGGAAGCATTATGGAAGAGAGCTTTATGTTGCCGGCGGCGGCTCCAGCAGGCGGCAGAGGACGTTGTCGAGGATGAAGAAGCGATCCACCATGCTGAGCGACGTGGCGAGGTAGAGCGCCAGGGGGCGCGTCGCCTGTTCCTCGTTCAGCAGGCCCCAGACGGCGCTGAGCCACGCCGTCCGCGGCGCGTAGGGCATGGGCAGCGCGACCTTCAGCGCGAGCGCGGTCATGCCCTCGCACAGCTTGTCCTCGAAGCGTTTCAGCCGGTCCTCGGCCTCCGCGAGGGGGGCGCGGAGGATCTCCTCGGCGCGGGTCAGCGCGTCCATGGCGGCGGCGTTGCGGGCGTTGCGCACCCGCGACCGGGACGGCTTCTCCTCGCCGTCGCGCAGCTTGTCCTCCGTCTTGACGATGGCGCCCTTCAGCGTGGCGATTTCCGAGCTGCCGGGAGCGCGGACGGAGGCGAGGAGCTTTTCGGCCTCGTCCAGCCATTTCATCGCCTGTTCGGGAAAGGCGACGTCGCCGTTGCGGTAGGCGGTGACCAGCGGCGACAGCAATCCCAGATGCGGGCGCAGCCGTTCGATCTGTTGGCACAGGATCATGGCGGCGGCGTCATTCCGGCGTCAGGCGCGTGGTTTCGCCCTCGGCCCCGGACTCCTTGACCCATTCCAGCCCTTCCTCGTGCAGGACGAGGTTCAGGCGCGTGACGTTGTCGACCCCGCCGCCCTGCATCTTCACGGCGTCCGTGTTGACGGCGACGAAGAAATCCGGGGCGATGGTCGGCTTCAGAACGGCCAGTTCCTCCCCGCTGGCCCGCAGGCGGGCGAGGATCTGCTTGACGTAGGGATCCGACAGCACGTCGTTCTCGACCCATTTCCGGGCGCGGTCGTAGTCGAAATCCTCGCGGCGCTGCTTCGCCCGCGCGCCGGCGTAGTGAAAGGCGATGTCGCGGATCTTGTCGGTGAAGTACTGCTCCACCTGCTCCCCGACGCACATGCGGATCGACACGTCCGACGGCGCGCTGCGCGTGTCGGCGGTGTCGACGCCGATCCGCATGTAGGCCGTGCGGATCCGGTGGGCGAGGTCGAGCGGCGTGCCCCACTCGTTGCGTTGTTCGCGCGCGTGCCCCAGAAGCCGGATGGTGCGCTCGGTGGTGTCGCGGTCGTCGTCCGACAGGGAGGCGGCGCCGTGATCGCGTTCCGCCTTCGCCAGGGAATCCACGATGGCGTCGGTCAGTTCGCCGTAGACCGCCTCGGCGATCTCGCGCGGGTGCTGCGCGTCGGCCGTCTGGCCGTGCAGCACGTCCGTCAGCACCACCGGCAGGCTGAGGGAGACCTTCTGAAGGCGCAGCCGGGGAATGGGAAGGCCGGTCAGGAATTCGTTCTGCCGGTAGAGGTGCGCGATGCGCAGCGCCTCCATGTCGGCAACGGTGCGGGCGTGCACCATGCTGGACACCAGTCCGCCGATGACGTCGGACAGCTTCGGCTTGATATCGTCGCTCATGTCGGGGGCTCACGGACGCGATCGGGGTTCGGGGGAGCACCGGCGCGGCCGGTGCGCCGCGGCCCCCGCGTGGGGTGGACCGCAACGCACCGCGCCGGTGCCGGGCAGGCCTTGCGGCCTTGCTGACGTCGCCGCTTACTTGATGTCGCCGACGTCGATGGACTTGCCGACCAGAAGCGCCGACGGCGCCGTGTCGAGCGTCAGGACCTTGTTGTCGAGGTCCGGCGCCGCCGTCAGCTTGTAGGTGACGCCGTTGAACGTGAAGCCCTGGCCGTTCTTGATCGCGGCGAGGTCGGCGCCGTCCACCACGATCGTCATCTTGTTGGGGTCGTCGGACACGGTGCGCACCGTCAGGGCGACGGCCGTCAGCTTGTTGGTCGTGCGCTCCTGGATGGCGTTTTCCAGCATGGTCAGGATGCGCTCGGTGCCGGACGGCATGTCGACGTTGCGCGCTTCGACCTTCACATGCATGTCGAAGGTGCGCTCCTCCTTGTCCGTGGTCGAGGTCGACCGCTGGTAGGAGGTCTTGGTCTGCACGCGGGCCGACGCGAACCACCAGTTGCCGCCGGCCGACGCGTCCACGACGGTGGAGAAGTTGCTGTCGGTCTTGGACTCGGTGGTCGAGGTGATCTTCGCGTTGAACTCCACCTCCGCCTTGCTGACCGAGATGTAGGGGATCGGCAGCATGGTGATGAACGGCAGGGTCAGCGTGAATTCCTGGTCGCTGCCGTTGTCGTTCTTGCGGTTGTAGGTGAAGTCGACGTTGACGACGTTGCCGTCCTTGTCGAAGCCGACTTCCTTGATGAAGTTCGCGGTGGTGATCGCCGATTTCGCCTGGGCTTCGACGACCGCGTTCAGCGGGCCGCCGATCAGGTTGCCGAAATCGAGGCTGGCTAATTCACGTCCTGAGACTGGCATGAGTATCCCTTTCCTGAATTGCGATGCGGATTTGCCGGTCAGGAGTCGCCAAGGAATCGCCGGACGGCGACACGGTGGCGTGATCTCTGCGCGAATACGCTCAGTGGCTCGATGGGTTGTCCGCGTCGTGGATCAGGCGAACGCAACCCGGAGGGCGTATATTCGGTCGGCGATACATCTATAACGATTCGGCTGATGACGGTCAACGCGTCTCGTCATAAAAATTTCGATCTATTCTTGAGCCTGTTCAGTGTTCGCCGGTCATACGATGGCAGTCGCAAAAAACGTGAAAGAGAAAATGAAAAATTTTTCCGGTGTTGTTTTTTGATTTTCCGAGGTGTCGATTTCGGGCCAAGGACGAAGGACCTGCTCACGTTGATGGTGGGAAAGGGGAAAACGCGGGGGGCTCTTATGGTGATGGCCGAATGGATTCGCGGGGGAGGGTGTTGGTTCCAACAGGAAGAATGCGAAAGGCGCGCCCGGGTCTGTCCTTTGGGACCATTACGGCACGCCGCCTGTTGTGGGGAGCCGATGACCCAGTCATTTCCGCGCGAAGATCAGACACACATGAGCCCTGACACCCGCTCTCCGGTGGGCTCTGTGCCCGCGGCCGGGGAAACCGTGTCCCGCCGCTACCCGTCGGGCGTGGAGGTGTTGCCGGGCGACCGGGTGCACGCACGGGTCTGGGCGCCGAAACGCCACCGCGTGTCGATGGTGATCGAGACCGATGGGCGATCGGTGGATTTGGCGGCGGAGGGCGACGGCTATTTCTCCGCGCTGGTGGAGGGGGTGCCGGTGGGCAGCCTGTACCGATTCCGGCTCGACGACGGGGAGACGCTGTATCCGGACCCGGTGTCGCGCTTCCAGCCGGACGGGCCGGACGGGCCGTCACAGGTCGTGGACCCCGCGCGCTTCGGCTGGAGCGACCAGGGCTGGACGGGCCGGACCATCAAGGGCCAGGTGATCTACGAGATGCACATCGGCACCTTCACGCCGGAAGGCACCTGGGACGCCGCGATGCGGGAGCTGCCGCGGCTCGTGGAGTTGGGCGTCACGGTGCTGGAGCTGATGCCGGTGGCGGAGTTTCCCGGCAAATTCGGCTGGGGCTACGACGGGGTGGACCTGTTCGCGCCGACGCGGCTCTACGGCACGCCCGACGACATGCGCCGCTTCGTGGACCGCGCGCACGGGCTGGGCTTCGCCGTCATCCTTGACGTGGTCTACAACCACCTCGGCCCCTCCGGGAATTACCTGAAGGAGTTCGCCGACGCCTACTTCACCGACCGCTACAAGAACGAGTGGGGGGAGGCGGTCAACTTCGACGGCCCCGACGCCGGCCCGGTGCGGGACTTCTTCCTGGCGAACGCGCGCTACTGGATCGACGAGTTCCATCTGGACGGGCTGCGGCTGGACGCCACGCAGCAGGTCTTCGACTCCGGCAAGCCGCACATCCTCCAGGAGATCAGCCGGACCGTGCGGCGCGCGGCGCGCGGGCGCGACGCCATCCTGATCGGCGAGAACGAGCCCCAGCACGCCACCATGGTCCGCCCGGTGGAGGAGGGCGGCTGCGGGCTGTGCGCCATCTGGAACGACGACTTCCACCATTCCGCCATGGTCGCCCTGACCGGCCGGGACGAGGCCTATTACACCGATTACAAGGGGACGCCGCAGGAGTTCGTCTCCGCCATGAAGCACGGCTTCCTGTACCAGGGGCAGTGGTACCGCTGGCAGGGCAAGCGCCGGGGCATGCCGGCCTTCGGGCTGCCGCGGCCGACCTTCGTCACCTTCCTTCAGAACCACGACCAGATCGCCAATTCCGGCAAGGGCCTGCGCGGGCACGCGCTGACCTCTCCCGGCCGGTGGAAGGCGATGACCGCGCTGATGCTGCTCGGTCCCGGCACGCCGATGCTGTTCCAGGGGCAGGAGTTCGCGGCGAGCACGCCCTTCCACTATTTCGCCGACCACGAGCCCTGGCTGGCCGAGAAGGTGGAGGAGGGGCGGGCGGAGTTCCTGTCGCAGTTTCCCAGCCTGGCCACGCCGGAGATGCACGCCTGCCTGCCGAAGCCCCACGCGGAGGAGACCTTCCGCCGCTGCAAGCTCGACCACGCGGAGCGGGAAGCGCACGCGGAGGCCTGGGCGCTGCACCGCGACCTGCTGCGCCTGCGCCGGGAGGACCCGGTGTTCAGCGCGCAGACGGTCGGCGGGCTGGACGGCGCCGTGCTGGGCGCGGAGGCCTTCGTCCTCCGATTTTTTGGTGAAGATGGGGACGACCGGCTGTTGCTGGTGAATCTGGGGCGCGACCTGACGCTGGAGGTTGTGCCGGAACCGCTGCTGGCCCCGCCCATGGGGAAAGCGTGGAAGCTGCTGTGGTCCAGCGAGGCGAACCGCTACGGCGGCTGCGGCACGGCGCCGGTGGAGGACGGCGACCACTGGCGCATCCCCGGCCATGCGGCGGTCGTCCTGGCGCCGGGTGACGATGAAGAGGACGCCGAATGAAGCAAATCGACTTCTGGCAGGAGGCCCATGGCTGATTTCGTCCGCAAGATCGAGCGCGGCGCCCTGCGATCCGGGCCGGACGCCGCCCTCTCGCGCGAGTGGCTGGTCGCCAACGGGCTCGGCGGCTATGCGTCGTCGTCGCTGTCGGGCGCGGTGACGCGGCGCTACCACGGGCTGCTGGTGGCCGCGCTGCCGGCCCCGCTCGGCCGCGTGGTGATGCTGAGCCAGGTCAACGACGTGCTGATCCAGGCGGACGGCACGGAGCGCCGGCTGAGCAGCCACAACCCGGACCCGGAGCACTGGCACGACGGCTCCCCCTCCGGCCTTGCCGAGTTCCGCATGGAATCGGGCCTGCCGGTCTGGAGGTACGAATTCGACGGGGTGGTGATCGACAAGCAGGTCGTGATGCCGCACCGGCAGAACATCGTGCACGTCACCTACCGCGTCGTGAAGGCGCCGCAGCCCATCTGCCTGCGGCTGCGCCCGGTGCTGGCCTTCCGCAAGCTGGAGTCCTCGGTCGACGAGCCGCTGGCCCGCGATTACCGCATCACCGCCCGCGGCCACGAGTACGAGGTGTGGGCGAACCCCGACCTGCCGGTGCTGCGCATGACCATCGAAGGGGCGGAACTGCCCCTGACGCTGGACGGCGGCGCCCGGCGCGACGTCTTCTATTCGGTGGAGGCGGAGCGGGGGTACGAATCGCGCGGCTCGCTGTGGACGCCCGGCTATTTCAGCGGGCACCTGTCGCAGGGCCAGACCATCAGCTTCGTCGCGGCGACCGAGTCCTGGCAGCGCATCTGGGCGCTGCCGCCCGACGACGTGCTCCGCTTCGAGGCGGAGCGGCGCCGGCGCCTCGTCTACACGGCGCACCCCGCGGTGCGCACGGGCGCCATGGCGGATCTGGTGCTGTCGGCGGACAGCTTCATCTTCGTGCCGGCGGGCCGCGTCGCCGACCAGATGCGCGCCCGCGCCGAGGGCGACGAGGTGCGGACCGTGATCGCCGGGTATCACTGGTTCACCGACTGGGGCCGCGACACGATGATCAGCCTGGAAGGGCTGACCCTGACCACCGGGCGCCATGTGGAGGCGGGCTGGATCCTGCCCACCTTCGCGCACTACATCCGCGAAGGCCTGATCCCCAACATGTTCCCCGACGGCAAGGACGAGGGGCTGTACCACACCGCCGACGCGACGCTGTGGTTCTTCCACGCGCTGAACCGTTATCTGCGCGCCACGGGCGACCGGCACACGCTGCAACTGCTGCTGCCCAAGCTGCTGGACGTCATCGACCACCACCGCCGCGGCACCCGCTTCGGCATCGGGGTGGACCACCGCGACGGGCTGCTGCGCCAGGGGCAGGAGGGCTACCAGCTGACCTGGATGGACGCCAAGGTGGAGGATTGGGTGGTCACCCCGCGCCGGGGCAAGGCGGTGGAGATCAACGCGCTGTGGTACAACGCGCTGCGCCTGACGGCCTCCTGGCTGGCGGAGGAGGGCGACGCGCAGGCCGCCCGCCCGCTGGACGAACTGGCCGAGCAGGCCCGCGTCTCGTTCAACCAGCGCTTCTGGTGCGAGCACGCCGGCCATCTCTACGACGTGGTGGACGGGGAGCAGGGCGACGACATCGCCTGCCGGCCCAACCAGATCTTCGCCGTCTCGCTCGACAACCCGGTGCTCGACACCGCGCGGTGGGAGCCGGTGGTGGAGACGGTGCGCAAGCGCCTGCTGACGCCGGTCGGCCTGCGTTCGCTGGCGCCGGGGCACCGGGACTACAAGCCGAAGTATTTCGGCGACCTGCGCGCCCGCGACGCCGCCTATCATCAGGGCACGGTCTGGGGCTGGCTGATCGGCCCCTTCGTGGACGCCTGGCTGAAGCTGCACCCGGAGGACCGGGCCGGCGCTCATGAGCTGTTGCAGGGCTTCATCCCGCACCTGGACGAGGCCGGCATCGGCACCATCGCCGAGGTCTTCGACGCCGAGCCGCCCTTCCGTCCGCGCGGCTGCATCTCCCAGGCCTGGAGCGTGGCCGAGGTCCTGCGTTGCTGGGCCGCCACGGCGCCGCCCAAGACGTGACGGCGTGAATGGGGAGGGCCGAAAGTCATACGGAGTGCCCCATGCGGGGAGTCCGAACAGTCAGTTGTCAACAGGGCACAGCCGCCCGCGAAATCGTGCCGCAGGGCGGCTGTCCCGAGAATCCAATTGACAGGCCGGGGCGGCGCTGAGTCGCTGATTCCAGAGAAAAGTTATATGCATCAACAGGTTGGATGAATTGCACAAGAAATGGGCAAATCGGGCGAGGGCCTTGTGGCGCCTGATTCGAATCGGGGAATGCCCGTTGTTGTCAACACAGTTATCCACAGACTCTGTGGAGAGCGTACAGAGGGTGCGCGACACCTCCTATGCGCCATGACTTTCGGCCTTTCGACCGGCCGATCGAGGTAAATACTTCAGATTTTAGGCCCCGCCTCGATTCGCCGGTATAGTGGTGGCGTCCCAGCCCGATGCGCCGCGTCGGATGGACGGCGAAGGGGAGGTGCCCATGCTGGATGTCCATGCGACCTCTTATCCGCCGCGACGGCGGTGGGCGCGGCATTCCGTTGCCGAATCCGCCACCGGGGCCGCAAACGGGGCCAGAGCGGTGCGCCGCTCCCTGGGCTTCGTGTCGCCAGCCCTGACGGCGACCGTCCTCGCCGCGCTGATTCTGCACCTGATGACGGTGCTGGGCGGGCTTCTGGCCTCAGCCGACGCGGCCGGGATCGTGTCGGTGCTCATCGGCATGGCCGCCGTGCTGGTGATCCTGCTGCCCTTCACCATCCTGTGCGCGCGGCGCGCGCAGGAAGCGCTGAACCGTGCTGGGCGCGATTGACGGGCCACGCGCCACGCGCGATTGACGGGTCGCGCGTCACGCGCGAATGACGGGCCGCGCGTCACGCGCGAATGACGGAAGGTGTTGCCCATAAAGGTGCCTCCGCGTGTAAAATGCGGCGCGCGGCTGGTTGGCCGCGCGATGCGGCGGGGGCTGAGATGGGCTTGTTCGATTTCCTGAAGGTGACGGTTCACGACAAGAAGAAGCCGGCGCCCGCGCGCCGGGCCGACGCGCCCGGCAACTGCATCGAATTCGACGGCAAGAGCTTTCCGCTGGACACGATCAACAGCAAGGGCTTCGTGGCGTCCGGCTTCGACGGGTCGCTGATCAAAAGCCAGAACGCCCGCATCACCGTGCGCGTGGCCGATCCGTTCGGCAGCTTCACCTTCCAGACCACGGTCGGCATCAGCGACGTGAAGGACGGCAAGGTCTCCGGCGAATGGGGCATGCTGCCGACGGACGTCGACGCGGTCATCCGCAAGTATGTGCAGGTCCGCAAGCAGAAGACCGGGCGCTGACGCGACGTCTGGCCGGGGGTGCTGCCCTGAAGGCGCTGGCCAGCAGCACCGGGCGATTTGCCGCACGCCACCGACGCCCGCCTGCCTTTGCCGCCGTTCGATTTCCTGGGTAGCTAAAGACACTCCAGCGAGGCACAGGGCACGCGCAAGCACAGAAACGGCGGAGACGAATGCATTCCCCACGTTCGGACTTCCCGATCCCAAAGGCGACCCGGAAAGCGATCATGAAGGCCTGGATCTGCCGGAACTACGGCGGGCCGGCGGTTCTCGCCCTCGAAGACCGGCCGAAGCCGGTTCCCAAGGACAACGAGCTGCTCATCCGCATTTGCGCCACCACGGTCGCGTCGGGCGACATGCGGGTGCGGACGCTGAGCATGCCGCGGGGCTTCGGCGCCATCGCGCGCCTTGTCTTCGGCCTGACCCGTCCCCGGCAGCCCATTCTGGGCACGGATCTGGCCGGGGTCGTCGAGTCCGTCGGACGGTCCGTCACCTCCTATAAGCCGGGGGATGCGGTCATCGGCCTCGCCGGTGCGGCGATGGGCTGCCACGCGGAATACCGGGTGCTGTCCGCCGACAAGCCCATCGTGCCCAAGCCGGCCAATCTCTCCTTCGAAGAGGCTGTGAGCCTGTGTTTCGGCGGGACGACGGCGCTGCACTTCCTGCGGAAAGCCGACCTCAGGGCTGGTGAAAGTCTGCTGGTCATCGGCGCCTCGGGCGCGGTCGGCAGCGCCATGGTGCAGTTGGCGCGCCACATGGGGGCCAGGGTGACCGGCGTCACCAGCACACGGAACGTCGAGCTTGTCCGGTCGCTCGGGGCGCAGACGGTGATCGACTACACCCGCCAGGATTTCCTGACGGCCGGCGAGACCTACGACGTCGTGGCCGATGCGGTCGGCGCAAGCTCCTTCGCCCGATGCCTGCCGGTGCTGAAGGAGCGGGGACGGTATCTGGGGGTGTCGGCGGATTTGCCGGGCCTGTTCGCGCGCCCCGTGGGCACCAGAAGATCGATCGCCGGTCCTGCCGCGGACCGGGTGGAGGATGTGCGGGAACTCGCCAGACTGGCGGAAGCCGGGGTGCTGAAGCCGGTGATCGACCGGGTGTACGGCTTCGCGCAGATGGCCGAAGCCCATGCCCATGTGGAGACCGGCCGCAAACGCGGCAGCGTGGTCGTGTCGGTCGCCGACGCGGTGGCGGGTGGGCGAGTCGCGGGCGGGTGATCCGCGGGGAGGCCCGGACGCCTCCGCAGCCCTCTGCGTGTCCGTGCCTCTGTGGTGAAGGGCCCTCAGTTCCGCGTCGTCGCCGTGGGCGCGCTGGCGTTCACCACGGGCTCGCTGGCGTTGACCATGTTCGGGGTGGCCAGCAGGCGCATCCGCGCGATCCATTCCGACAGCGTGACGAACTCGCAGCCCTTCGCGCGCATCTCGCCGATGACGCGGGGCAGGGCGGTCAGGGTGGAGGGGTAGGTGGAGTGCAGCAACAGCACGCTGCCCGTGCCGGCCGCGGTCTTCACGTGCTGGACGATCTTGTCGGGGTCGCGGACCTGCCAGTCGCGGGTGTCCACCGTCCACAGGACGGGGCTCATGCGCTCCTCCCGCGCGATGGCCAGCAGGTCGAGCGTGTAGCGGCCGTAAGGCGGGCGGAACAGGACCGGGTCCGCGCCGAAGTCGCGCAGGATGCGGTTCGCCTCGGCGATCTCGAACCGTTGGGCTTCCGGCGACATCACCCGCAGGTCGGAATGGGTGAGGCTGTGGTTGCCGATCTCGTGCCCGGCGGCGATGAAGTCGCGGATGATGTCGCCCTGGCCGGCGGCGACCTTGGCGACCGGGAAATAGGTCGCCCGGATCTTCTCGCGGTTCAGCACCTCCAGGATCTTCGGCGTCACCAGCCGGTGCGGGCCGTCGTCGAAGGTCAGGGCGCAGAGGTTCCAGTTCTCTTTCTGGAGCATCGCCGGGGTGACGTCCAGCGTCGTGTCGGGGACCACGGCGCCCAGCCGGCCCTTGCGGTGCGCGGACCTGGCGATGGCGGTCATGGTCCGGGCGGCGTCCGGCGAATAGGTGTAGGAGCCATCCGCCACAGAAGGAGCGGCCGCGGGAGGCTGGGCGGGCGCCGCGCTGACCGCCGGTGCGGGAGTGGCCGACGTTTCCGGTGCTGGCACCGGCGCGGGCACCGGCAGTGGCGGCGGTGTGGGGGCGGCGCTTGTCGCGGCTGGCGGCGTGTCGAGCACGAGGCAGCCGAAGCCGGCGCCGACCATGCGGCGGCACAGCGCCCGCACGTCCAGGTCGGCCGGGGCGGTGGCGCGCAGGGCCACGCCGCCGCCATGCCGCTTGGCGTCGAGAGGGACGACCTTCGGGCTCAGTCCCTGCGCCAGTTCCGGCGACCGGCGTTTCAGGCTTTCCCAGGCCCACCACGCCTCGCCCTCCTTCTGGTAGAGGCCGAGTTGCAGCAGGGAGCGGCCATCGGCCGAGACGGCGGCACGCGCCGCTGGAACCGGCGCGACGGTGGCCGCAGCCAGAGCAAGGGCGAGGATCGCGCCGCGAAGGCGGTGGAGACCGGCGGTTCCCGGGACGGGGCTGGGGATGGAAGAAGGCCGGATGGGCGAAAGCTTGGCGTGCGGAGGCTCGGCGGACGGAGGCGATGCGCTCAACTTCTTTGTCCCGACTGAAGGTCCGGCCAGACGCCGCAGGGCTGATAATTCGCGAACATTCGAATATCACCCCTTTGGAGGTAATTCAAACGACAACCATTCGAAAAAGGAGGGCGTTCAAACGGCTGGGCGCGCTCGATGCGATTTGTCGGCCGGCGCTGGACCAGACAGGAGCCGGAAAGGGGCCAGACGGGGGCCAGACGGGGGAGTGTAAAGCGCGTCGGTCTTCAGGGGGGCAGCGCGCCGCGACGCGAGCGTCGCCGTTCGGGACGGCACCGGGGAACCAACGGTTCGTCCTTGCGGTTAAGGGTGCCGCACACCGAACGTGGCGAACCATAGGGAGAAAGCCCGGATGGCCGAGGATTTGGAAAGCCGGATCCAGAAGCGCGCCTATCAGATCTGGGAACGCGAGGGGCGGCCGGAGGGCCGTTCCCATGACCATTGGGAGTTGGCCCGGGAAGAAATCGCCATCGAGGACAATTACCGCAGCACGTTGCAGCCCAACCCGTCGCGCGGCCCCGACGACACCGCGGAGCGGACGGAACCGGTCGAACCGGTGCTGAGCATGGCCAACCAGGGCGAGATGCCCGGCATCACCGACCAGGGCGAGGACTTCCAGATTCCCGGCGCCGGCGACCGGGACGCCTGGCCCGAGCAGACGGATGCGGGCGCGGAGGAAGCCGTCTCGCGCCCCCGCCCGTCGCGCCGCAACCGCCGCGGCGGCGCCTGACGCACCGTCGCCTTCCTGCCTCGCCGGTGCCGCCCCCGAACTCCATGCTGCCCCAATCGCCGTGCTGAAGAAGGACATCCCATGGACACGAACCTGGAAATCGCTTTCCACAACATGGACAGCCAGCCGGAACTGGAAACCTACATCCGCGAGCGCGCGGAGAAGCTGGAAAAGCTGTTCGACCGCCTGGTCGGCATGCGCGTCGCCGTGGAGCACCAGCACCGCCAGCACAAGACCGGCAACGTCTTCGACGTGCACATCGAACTGATGGTGCCGGGCCAGGACATCGTGGTCAGCCGCAAGCCGAACAAGGCGAAGGAACGCTACGCCAACCCGGACGCCCGCACCTCGATCCGTGACGCCTTCGAGGCCGCCGAGCGGCAGTTGAAGGAGTACAAGGACAAGCTGCGGCGCGACGTGAAGACCCACGAGCCGGAACAGCCGGGCCGCGTCGCCCAGCTGTACCCCAATGAGGACCACGGCTTCATCATGACCAACACGGGCACGCAGCTTTACTTCCACCGGAACAGCTGCCTGAACGTGGACCTGGATGAGCTGAAGACCGGCGATCCGGTGAAGTATGTGGAAACGACGGGCGACACCGGCCCGACCGCCGCCAAGGTCTGGCGCGCCGCCGGTTCCGACACGGAGCTGCACGCATCGTAACGCACTGATTGGCCTGGATTTCACCACCAGGACAGCAAGGCACCAAGATCAACCGTCCTGGTGCCTTGCTGTCCTGGTGGTGACTGTTTTTATGCCCCTTGCGGCTGGGTCGGAGGAGCGGGCTGCAAGGCGGCCGGAGGAGCGGGCGGCGTGTCGTCGTTCAGGTCGTAGATGTCCGGGTGCAGGTGCACGCGGCCGCCGTCCTCGACCGTGGCGGTCCAGTAGACGAAGCGCACGGGCACCGGGCGGGTCAGCTTCACCCACTGCGGCTCCGGCTTGTCGAGCATGCGGGTCAGGCGTTCGGGCGAGACGTGCTCGTCCGCCAGCAGCGCCTCGGCCATGCCGCGCGCATCCTCCAACCGCACGCAGCCGGAACTGACCGTGCGGATCTCGCGGTCGAACAGCTTCGGCTCGTTCGTGCCGTGCAGGTAGATGTTGTAGGAGTTGGTGAGATTGAAGCGGAAACGGCCCAGCGCGTTGTGATCGCCCGGCTGCTGCACGATGCGCACGCGGCGCGGCGACACGCCGTGCCAGTCCACCGTCGCCGGTTCCACCGGGTCGCCGTCCAGGTAGACCACCGCGTTCTCGATGCCGGGCGAGCCCTTGGCGCGCAGCAGCGGCAGCTTGTCCTCCTTCAGCACCGTCGGCGGCACGGTCCAGGTCGGGTTCACGATGACGTGGGTGATCCGGTCCTGAAGCATCGGCGTCTCGCGCGACGGACGTCCGACGATGGACCGCATGGTCAGCGCCTCCTGCCCCTGGCGGATCAGGGTGGTGGTCTGGCTGGGCAGATTTACCAGCAGGATGGTGTCCGGCGCCGTGTCGCGGAAGGCGCGCATGGCGGCGGCGCTGTGCCGCATCTGGGCGACCGCCTCCGGCACCGAACGGTCGAGCGCCACCCGCGTGCCGCCGCCGACCAGCCCGTCGGGGCGCAGGCCCTGGGCCATCTGATAGGCGCGCACGGCTGTGTCCACCGCGTCGTCGAAATGGTCGGTGCGCTGGGAGTCCGCGAGGAACCCCAACTCGGCGAGCCGTTGGGTCAGCAGGGCCACGCGCTCGCCCGAGACGCCCTTTTTCAGCAACGGGCCGCGCCCGATGCGGGTGACGGGCTGGACGGGCACGGTTTCCAGGTCCGCGGCGGCGGCGTCCAGCCGGTCGGCCCAGCCCGTCAGCGTCTCCCGGTAGGAACCCGCCTGCGCCGGGGACGCCCCCAGCGCGACCGCCCCCAGCGCGAACGAAGCCGCCAGCATCAGCGCGGCCAACGTCCGCTTCGCAGGCATCGTCTGGGTTGCGTGCATGGTGCTTCCTTCGCTGGACAGGTGCCGCCGCCGGTTCGCCGTCATCTATGTAGTACGCCCAAGCCCTGGCTGCGAGGCAACGAAGGGGGGGTGTGCGATTCCCCGGAGACAGTGTGGCTTTCCTGCCGAGTTCATGCTTACACGAATGGGCCGGAATTGGTCCGTTTGTGACGAATCTGGGTGAATTTTGGGTTGATCACGGCCAAGCCCTCGCCTATAGGGATAACCGTTCGGTATGACCACAATATTTTGGGCCTATCCGGATTGTTGCCAAAGGCCGCCCGGCGATGGATCCGGCGTGGCTCGACCGCCAAATGCATTAAGGGAGAGATGCTTTTGGGGACTGACGACCGCAACGCGCCGCTGAACGGGCGCGAAACCGGCCGCCGTGGGTTTCTGACCTTCGCTGCCGCGACCCTGACCGCCCTGGCCGTCCCGGCCCTGCTGCCCGCAGCACCCGCCCAGGCGGCCCCCCTGATGAGCGGCATCCGCCGCATCAACCTGCACAACGTCAACACCAACGAACATTTCAGCGGCGTCTACTGGGCCGACGGCGGCTACAAGGCCGACGCGCTGCGCAAGCTGGACGTCCTGCTGCGCGACCACCGCGCCAAGCAGGTGTGCCGCTTCAACCCGCGCCTGTTCGACCTGCTGGCCCGCGTCCACCAGACCGTGGACAGCGACGAGCCCTTCCGGGTCATCTGCGGCTACCGGTCCCGCCGCACCAACGCCATGGCCCGCCGCCGTTCCCGCGGGGTCGCGAAGGAGAGCTATCACACCAAGGGCATGGCCATCGACGTGATGCTGCCCGACGTGGAGCTGAGCGCCATCGCCGAGGCCGCGAGGGAGCTGGAGATCGGCGGGGTCGGCTATTATCCGCGCAGCGGCTTCGTCCATCTGGACGTCGGCCCGGTGCGGAGCTGGTGATCCGAACGGGGCGCCGCCGGGACAGGACACGGCGGCGCTCCCCCCATCCCCCGCCCAGTCGACCGGGTCCTAGGAACCATCCGCCGACGCGCCGGTTGCTGCCGACAGGCACCACCGAACAAGCGACGTGAAGGCGATGTTCTGCAAAACCGATCTCGAACGGCTTCTGGCCGTCGACACCGCCCCGGCAGTGTCCATCTTCATGCCGACCCACATCGCCGGGCGCGAAATCCGCCAGGATGTGATCCGACTGAGGAACCTGATCGCCAAGGCGCAGGACGAACTGTGCGAGAAGCACGGCATGCGCCGGCCGGATGCCGAAAGCTTTCTTCAGCCGGTCACCGCACTGCTCGACCAGGGCGAATTCTGGCGCCATATGGACCGCGGGCTGGCCGTGTTCCTGGCCAAGGGCGTGACGGCGATCCACCGCGTGCCCATCGAGTTGCAGGAGGAGGTGTGCGTCAATTCGCGCTTCACCCTGCGGCCCCTGCTGCCGCTGCTGGCCGATGACGGCAACTTCATGATCCTGACGGTCACCGCGGGCCGGGCGCGCCTGTTCTCCGCGACCCGCCACGGCATGGCGGAGGAGGATGTGGAGCTTCCGCGCGGCGTGGCGGAGATCCACGCCGAAACCGACTATGACGAAAACAACCTGCACTCCGCCCCGCCGGCGCGCCACGGCGACCGCACGGACCGGGGCGGCGTGTCGATGGTGAAGACCCACAACTTCGGTGAGGATCCCGAGGAACTGCGCAAGGCGCACCTCATCTCCTACATCGGCCGGGTCTGCACCAAGGTGCAGGACCATCTGAAGACTTTTCACGGGCCGCTCGTGCTGGTCGCGGAGAGCGAAATCCAGGGGCACGTCCGCAAGGACACGCACCCGCGCGCACTGATCGAAAAGGGCGTGTTCGCCAACCCCGACGCGCTGGAGCCGGAGGAGATCCACCGCCGCGCCTACGAGGCGGTGCGGCCGATGTTCGAGCAGGCGCGCCGCGCCGCGCTGGAGCGGTTCAACGCGCTGTACGGCGACCGCAACACCGCCGAGCGGACGACGACGCGCGCCGAGGACGTGATGGTCGCCGCCCGCGAAGGGCGGGTCGGCGTCCTGCTGGTGGCCGAGAACGACCGGGTCTGGGGCCACTACCGCGAAGACTACCACCGCGCCTTCCCGCTGCACCACGAGACGGACGGCGCCATCGACCTTGTGGAGCACGCGACGACGGAAACCTTGCTGCGCGGCGGCGAGGTGCATGTGGTGAACAAGGCGGAGTTGCCGTCCGGCGCCTCCACCGTGGCCATCCTGCGCTTCTGATACGGACGGAGCCTGCGACAAAAAGCCCCTCACCGGCGGGTGAGGGGCTTTTTGCTGTGTGGTGGGCGTCGATGGGGGGGCGAGCCGGTGCGGCGGCTATGTCGTGACCTTGGTCGATTTCGCCGCGCGGTAGATGTCCGCGGGGTCCCAGACGGCGCCGTGGCGCCGCCGTTTGCCGGAAGCGGACAACTCGACCTTCACGCGGGAAGCGCCGTCGCGGACGGCGGTGGAGCGCTTGGGCGGCGGTGCGGCGGTCTGCACCGGCGTTTCCGCCAGGACATCGCCGTCGTCGTCGCGCGCCTCGCGAAGATGGGGCGACAGCGAGCCGAGCAGCGACAGGAGTTCGTCGGCCACGTGATCGGGTGCGCCGCGCCACAGGCGAAGCAGGCGCGCTTCCCGCCGGCTGATGACGCTGTCTCCCGTCTTCTCGACCTCTGCGCCGCGCGCCTTGCCGGATGGAGCGTGCGGATCGTCGTAGCAATCAAAAAAGAAGCTAACAGGAACGTCAAGGACTTGGCCGAGTCGGTAAAGCGTTCCGGCTGAAATTCGGTTCGATCCTCGTTCGTATTTTTGAACCTGTTGAAACGTCAGGCCGATAGCCTCTCCCAATCTCTCCTGGCTCATCCCCAAAAGAGTCCGTCTCATACGCACACGTTGTCCGACGTGGGCATCAACAGACCATGATTCGGGTGATCCGCGTCGTCCCCTCTTGCGCGACCCCGGTTCTTTCATCGCACCGGCACTCCAATGCTTTCAAACGAATACAATCGACTTTGCAAAGACGACGACATTGTTCACACAACCCTTGTCATCAGGCAAGGGAAATCTTAGAAACTACTGATTAGTGTCCGACCAATCTCGTCGCATAGTGGGATATGGGTCAGAAGAAGCCCAGGAAAACGGTGCTTTGGGGCGGCCTGCTTCCAGAATGACGTATTGGTTGTGCAGGTGTGGCGAAATGGAACCTCATGCTGCACGCTTTTCCTCTATTTGACGGCCCTTTCCCGGAGCCCGGGCGCTGGGCGCGGAGCAGACCGAAGGCTTTGCCTCCGCAGCGGAACGTTGTTGACGGCAACGGGGCAGATCTTTCGCGGTGTCCGCCGGGCGCCTGAGCAGGTGATTTCTTGCGTGATCTGGGGAGGCAATCCAGGGAATGTCCTGAAAGGCCGATACAGTGTGTCACGCAGCGCGCGACGCCCGATGTCGAGCCGGATTCGGGGGCGCATCGAACATTAATGGTTCGTTAAGGAAGAGATTAAGAGCGCGTTAACGGTAATTTCCGCACCGAATGGCCGGCCGGCGGCGGTGATGCGTGACACGCTGTATCGTGCTTCAGCGGCCGCCCTGGGAACTGTCGTGCCAGGGGCCGCCGGGCCGGGCGAACTCCTCGATCCGGTCGCGCAGGTTCTGGATCTGCGACGGCGTCAGGGCAAGGCCGAAGCGGACCTTAAACGCGGTGGCGATGGCCCCGCGGGTCGGGCGTTCCCCCATCGCGGCGGCCAGCGCCCGGTACACCTGGAAGCCCTGGACGTAACGTTCGAGTGACTCCGCCTTGCGACGCAACTGGGCGGACTGCGGCGTGCGGGCGCTGTCCAGATGGGCCGTCAGGCGGCGCAGCGCCTCCTCCGGCGACAGGGCGGGCAGGGCGGCGGGTGGCGCGTGTTCCGGCTCCGGACGGCCGATGGCGGCCTTGGCCCGGCGGCGGCGCTGGCGCTCGCGGTCGTTGACGCGCAGGTGCTCGGCGTAGGACGGGTCGGTGCGCCGGCGTTCCGTGCGCGCCCGGTTGGCGCGGGCGTTGCGTTCCGCCCGCTGGGCCTGCGCCATGGGGTCGCCCAGCAGGAAGGCCAGCTCCTCCGCCGTCAGGCGCAGGAGTTCGGGCGGGGCGGGGCTCTCCGGGTCGTCGTCGCGGACCATGCCCGGTACAACACCGCAGCTCGCGGTTCCATCCTCGCGGCCCTTTTAAATCACACCGTCAAACCCGGCGGATCAATGCGTTCGCAGTGATCGAGAGGATGATGTGGACGGTGCCTTCAGGAGCCGTCCACATCGCATCGCATCGCCGGGGCGGTCACGGCGATTTCATCCTCCTAAGCCGCGATGCCTCGTGCTAGAGAGTGCCCCCGTCACGCACGACACCCCATTCACAGCACACGGGACCCCGCCGGCCATGACCCCCAGGCAAGCCCTCCAGCAGCGCCTCGCGGCCCTGGACACGCACCTCCGCGCGGAAAACCCGAACCTTCTTCCGGTCATTCCGACCTTCCGCAGCTTCGATAGGGTGCTGGTCCGGCTGGGCCTGCTGGGCCCGCACGAGTCGCTGACCACGCGCATCCCCTGGTGGGCGATGATCGCGGTGCTCGGCACCTTCTCGGCCGGCAAGTCGACCTTCCTGAACGGCTACCTGGGGGCGCCGTTGCAGAACACCGGCAACCAGGCGGTGGACGACAAGTTCACGGTCATCTGCCACGGGCCGGAAACGCGGCGGGAGGCCCTGCCGGGCACCGCGCTGAACGCCGACCCGCGATTCCCCTTCTACCGGATCGCCGACGAGATCGAGAAAGTGGCGGCGGGCGAGGGCAAGCGCATCGACAACTACCTGCAACTGAAAACGCTGTCCGGCGACCGGGCGCGCGGCAAGATCTTCATCGATTCGCCGGGCTTCGACGCCGACGACCAGCGCCGTTCCGTCCTGCGGCTGGTGGACCACATCGTCGAGCTGTCCGACCTCGTGCTGGTCTTCTTCGACGGGCGCCACCCGGAGCCGGGGGCGATGCAGGACACGCTGAAGCATCTGGTGTCGAAGACGGTGGAGCGCGCCGACGCGCGCAAGGTCTGCTACATCCTGAACCAGATCGACACCACGGCGAAGGAAGACAATCTGGAGGCGGTGTTCGGCGCGTGGCAGCGCGCCATCGCCCAGGCCGGGCTGGTGTCGGGCCGCTTCTATGCGCTCTACGACAGCAAGTCGGCGGTCGCCATCGAGGACGATGCGGTGCGCACCCGCTACGAGTCGCGGCGCGACGCCGACCTCGCCGAACTCCAGACCCGCATCAACGAGGTGGAGGTCGCCCGCGCCTACCGCATCGTCGGCATGATCGACAGCCTCGTGAAGGAACTGAAGGGCGAGATCGTGCCCCAGCTCGCCGCGGCGATGAAACGCTGGCGCAAGCTGGTGCTGATCGGCGACGCGCTGTGGCTGGCCCTGCTGGGCGCGCTGTTCGGCGGAATCGCCAGCCTCGCCGGCGGGGACACGGTGTCGGCCTTCCTGTCCTGGCTGGGCCAGTCGCAGCCGGTCGCCTGGGCCGGCGGCCTGCCGGTGGGGATGCTGGCGGCGCTGACGCTGCTGGCGGTCCTGTTCGGCGCCGGCCATTTCTGGCTGCGCGCCTTCACCGCCCGCCGGGTCGCCCGCAGCCTGCCGGAACGCTTCGGCGACGTGGACCTGAACCTGCAGCAGGGCTTCCTGCGCAACACCCGCTTCTTCCGCTCGATCTTCCGCAAGAAGCCGGTGGGCTGGAGCGGTGGGGCCGAGAAGCGCATCTTCTCCATCCGCGAGGCGGTGGCGGAGCATGTCCAGCGCATCAACGACCTGTTCACCGACCCCGCCGGACGGCGCAGCCGCACCCAGGATCGGGCCGCGGCGGACTGAGCGGAGACCGCGGGAGAGGGGAGGGCGATCGGGCGATGGCGGGCCGGCGGTGTTTCCTTGCCATGCTCCTGCTGCTGGCGGCGCTCGGCACCGTCCGGGCGGCGCCGCTCGAATCCACCCTGCATCTCGTCACCGGCAACGACTTCGCTCCCTTCACGGGGGAGGAACTGCCGCAGGGCGGCCTGCTGACCGAGATCGTGCGCCGCGCCTTCGACGAGGTGGGGCTGCATTACGAGGTGCGCTTCATGCCCTGGCGCCGGGGCTACGACGGGGTGCTGGCGGGCAGGTTCCTGGGCACCTTCCCCTATGTCCGCACGCGGGACCGGGAGAAGGAGATGCTGTTCTCCGACCCGCTGCTGGAAGTGCGGCAACTCGTCTATCTGTCCACCCACAGCGGCATGACGTTCCGTGGGCCGGGGGATTTCCGGGGGCGGACGGTCTGCGTGCCGGTCGGCTACGCCCTGCCGCCGGAACTGGCGGAACTCGCCGCGTCGGGCGCGCTGAGGCGGGAAAGCCCGGCGGATCTGCCGGCCTGCGTGCGGATGGTCGCCTCGGGCCGGGTGGACGCCTTCATCGTCGACGAATTCACCGGGCAAAGCGCGGTGGCGAAGGCGATGGTCGGGGACGACATCCGCATCGCCCCCTTGCCCTTCGCCCGCGCCGTGCATCATCTGATTCTCTCCCGTTCCATGCCGGAGGCGGCGGCGGTCCTGGCGGCCTTCAATGCCGGATTGAAAAAGCTCAAGGACGGTGGCGCCATGGAGGAGATCCTGCGCCGTCACCTGTCCGCGGCGCCATGAGGCGTTCCGCGCCGGACAGGGCAGAAACACGGCGAATGGACGCGGCGATTGCGCCATGCGGCATTGCCAGCGCGACGCAAAGTGCTATAAACGCGCGGACTCGATCTTGGAAAAGGGGCGTGGCCCGTGGCCATCGACGCTTCCGTTCTGGTCCTGAACGGACCGAATCTGAACATGCTGGGCGTGCGCGAGCCGCACATCTACGGCTCGATGACGCTCGACGATCTGGAAGGCGCGTGCCAGGAACGCGCCGAACAGCTCGGGCTGGCCATCGATTTCCGGCAGTCGAACCACGAGGGCGAGCTCGTTTCCTGGATTCAGCAGGCGCGGACGGAGCATGACGGCATCGTCATCAACGCCGGCGCCTACAGCCACACCTCCGTCGCCATCATGGACGCGCTGATCCTGTCCGAGTTGCCGATCGTCGAGGTGCACCTCTCCAACATCTACAAGCGTGAGGCCATCCGCCACCACTCGCACATTTCCGCGGTGGCCAAGGGGATGATCTGCGGCTTCGGCCCGCACGGGTATCTGCTGGCG
>JAEZPL010000828.1 GCA_023413605.1 Pseudomonadota bacterium | reverse complement strand
GGCCGGCATCCCCGTCGTCCCGCAGGGCGGCAACACCAGCCTCGTCGGCGGCTCCATCCCCTATGAGGAGGGGCGGGAAGTCGTGCTCAGCCTGTCGCGGATGAACAAGATCCGCGGCATCGACACGCTGAACTACACCATGACGGTGGAGGCCGGCGTCGTGCTGAAGACCGCGCAGGAGGCCGCGAAGGACAAGGACCGCCTGCTGCCCATGAGCCTGGGGGCCGAGGGCACCTGCCAGATCGGCGGCCTGATCTCCACCAACGCCGGCGGCATCAACGTGCTGCGCTACGGCAACATGCGCGACCTCGTGCTGGGGCTTGAGGTGGTGCTGGCCGACGGGCGCGTCTGGAACGGCCTGCGGTCCTTGCGCAAGAACAACACCGGCTATGACCTGAAGCAGTTGTTCATCGGGGCCGAGGGCACGCTGGGCATCGTCACTGCCGCGGTGCTGAAGCTCTACCCGCGTCCGCGCCAGTCGGAAACGGCCTTCATCGCCGTGCCCAGCCCCGCCGCCGCCATCGAACTTCTGGCCCGCCTGCGCGAAGCCTCCGGCGACGCCGTGGCGGCCTTCGAGCTGATGTCGCGCCGCTGCCTGGACTTCGCGCTGAAGCACGTGGCCGGCACCATCGACCCGCTGTCGGAGCCGTCGCCCTGGTATGTGCTGACCGAACTAACGGCCGGCACCCAGTCCGACGCCTTCCGCGAGACCGTCGAGGCGGCGCTGGGCGAGGCGTTCGAGGCGGAACTCGCCACCGACGCCACCATTGCCCAGTCGGAAACCCAGGCCAACCAGCTGTGGTTCATCCGCGAGGCCATCGTGGAGGCGCAGAAGTTCGAAGGCGGGTCGATCAAGAACGACGTGTCGGTGCCCGTGTCCCGCGTCGCCGAGTTCATCGAGCGTGCGGAGGCCGCCGTGGCCCAGGCCTGCCCGGGCATCCGCCCCACCCCCTTCGGCCATGTCGGCGACGGCAACATCCACTTCAACCTCAGCCAGCCGGAGGGTGCCGACACCGCCGCCTATCTCGCGCGCTGGGACGAGATCTGCCACGTGGTGAACGAGGTCATCTTCGACCTGGACGGTTCCATCTCCGCCGAGCACGGCGTGGGCCGCTTCAAGAAGGACGAGATGCCGGTCATCAAGAGCCCGGTGGAATTCGACCTGCTGCGAGCCATGAAGACGGCGCTCGACCCCAAAGGCTTGCTGAACCCCGGCAAGATGCTGCCGTAAGGATGGGGGCCACCCGCCCCGTTCCGATCCGCCCCACCTGCAACCTTCCTCCGCATGGCCTGTTCCAACCAGGGGTGAAAGGTTGCGGTAAGGGGCACCCGATGCTGCTGGCGCTGTCGGCCTGGATGCGCGTTATGCTCAGCGAGGCCGAAACGGCTCCGCCGCACGGCGCTCCGTTGACCGGCGGCACCACAAGCAGGGACCTGCCGCCGGAGCGGGAGCGCATCCGGCGGGCGCTGCACGAGGCCGTCACCGCGCATCCGCTGCACCGGGAATTGGTCCAGGTCCACCATCTCGGTGGCTGCCAGTATTTCGCCTTTGCCGGGGCCATGCTTCTGGAAGCGCTCGGCTGCGGGCGGGCGGAAGTGGCGTTGGGGCGCGTGGCTTTCCGCTCCGCTGCACCCGTTGCTCCTCCCGTTGCGCGCCCGCGGGCTCGGCCGCGCTGGATCGGCTATCCGGCGTCCCGCGCCGACCTGCGCATTCCCGACCCGGCGCAGCGTCGCCGCAAGGCGGAGGCGTTCCCGTTCCACGCCTGGATCCGTCTGGCCGGCCGCGGCGGGCGGCGCTGGACCATCGACTTCGACCTGACCAACGTCCTGCGGGAGGCGCAGTTTCAAGCCCCGCAGGAACGCCTCCGCGCCGCCCCCGCCTTCTGGGGCAGCGGCAGGGAGGCGCAGGCCGCCGGCCTGCGATTCGAAGCGCAACGCCGCCTTACGCCCGACGCCCTGATGCCCGGCGACCGCCGGGTGTTCGAAGCCATCGCCGAGGATGCCCGCTCCCGGCTGGAACGCTGACGCATCATCCCCGCGCTTGCGCCGCCTCACATACTTCAGTATGTAGGTGAATTTGTTGAAACTTATACACGTTTTAGGGCCGAAGGCTTGGACATCGCGACGATCATTGCCGGCCCCGAGGTTTCCGCCGCCGTCGACTGGTGGGCGCGGATGCTGGGGCGAGGGACGGCCGACATCGGGGACGACACCTTGGCCGGCGGGGTCTCCGCCTATCAGACCACCCGCCCTCCCACCGTGGACGAGCGCGACCGGTTCCGCGAGGCGCTGCGTGGCGCGCTCGCCGCCCACTGGCGGACGATGGAGGAGAACGGGGGCTTTCCCTGGGATGCCGGCCATCCGGAAAAGGGCGGCTCGCTCCGCACCCTGACGGTGGACTACCGGCCCGACGCGACGCTGACGGCGGCGGTGCTGGGGGCCGGCTATCCGCTGTCCGCCACGGTCCTGCCGATCAAGACCACCATGTGGATCAATCCGGGATGGGTCGTCGTGCGCAACGGCTACCGCACCGACCACACGGTCATCCACCCGGCGCTGTGACCGCCGGTCAGGCCCCGGCGGCGGTGGCTGCGGCCGGTGTGGTGGTCGTGGCGGCCGCTCCGGAGGTCAAATTCAGAGCCTTGGACAGGCCAAGCCCCAGCCCCAGGCCGGTCTGGTCGGTCTGCTCCGTCCGCACGGGTTCGTCGCGCATGCGGCGCTGATCCTTGTCGTGCGGCGACTTGCCGCGCGCCGGCCGGCCGCTGATGCTGTCCACCTCATCCGGCGTTTCCAGCGCGTTCAGCGCCAGCACGTGGTAGATGGACAGCGGCGTGCCGTTCACCGCCTTCTGCGGGATGGTCGGGACCTGGGTGGTGAAGCCGTCCGGCATGTCCTGCCGGCGCACGCGGTCAATGGCCGTCTGCGCCGGGGCGAAATCGCTGTAGGGCGTATCGGCGAACTTCGTGGCGAAGCGGTCGTAGATGTCCTTCAGCGACTTGGCCTTGCCGGTGTCCTTGTCGAAAAACACGGCCTTGTTGGCCGCCGCGGCGTCGGGGAACAGGTCCTTGGCCGTGCGGCTGGGGTTGTCCTGCATGGCGTTCAGGAACTTCGCGGCGCCGCCGGCCCCCAGGAAATGGGCCATGTACAGCTCGGTCGAGCCGATCTTGCCCTTGACCGTGTCCTCCAGATACTCCTTGTTGTCGCGCGTGAACTCCGCCGCCATCAGGGCGGAGACGTTGGGGTCCTTGCGCAGTTCCAGGATCTCCCGCTTCATGTCGGGATCGGCAACGTACGGGCGCCCGTCGCCGCGCGTCTGGATCGCGTTGGCGTATTTCGCCAGCCCATGGTCCGCGCCATGGTCCCGCACCGTGGTCAGCCAGGTGCTGTCGATGAACTGGTACAGCCCCGTCGCCGACGACGACGAGGACTTGATGTCCGTTCGGTACCCGCTCTCCACGGCAGCTTTTTCCATGAGGTAGGAAAAATCGACCCCCGTCTTGGCGCTGGCGTTCCGGACCGCGGCCTCCACATTGGCTGGCCCGCGCGCGGTTTTCGCAGCCCCGGCATTGCCTTGGGCAGCGTTTTCGGCCTGACGGGCGAAGGCGGTGGTGATGGTCATGGGCGGAACCCCTGTGAACGGTGCTGCCCTGTCTTTGCAACCGCTATGCCAAGTCAGCCCCCGTCCGGGTGCGTCCCAGCCGCGCTGTTTGCACCGCAACCCAGCCGCCTGAAGCCCGCCGCCAAGCCCCCTCTCGCAATGCGCCATTCGGTGCGGTATGGTGACGTGCACGTAAACCATTGACGTACGAATGGGTCACGGGAGGCCGTTCCATCCATGATTCCCTACACCGCTCCGGTCGACGACCTGCGCTTTGTCCTCAACGAGGTGGTCGGCCTCGACACGATCGCCGCGCTGCCGAACTGTGAATCGGCCGCCCCGGACCTCGTTGACGCCGTGCTGGAGGAAGCCGGCAAGTTCGCCTCGGGCGTGCTGGCGCCGCTGAACCGGGTCGGCGACAAGGAAGGCTCGACCCTGGAAAACGGTGTGGTCCGCACCCCGACCGGCTGGAAGGACGCCTACAGCCAGTTCGTGGAAAGCGGCTGGAACAGCCTGCCGTTCGAGCCGGAGTACGGCGGCCAGGGCCTGCCCTGGACGGTGGCTTTCGCTGTGAACGAGATGTGGCAGGCCTCCAACCTGTCCTTCGGCCTGTGCCCGCTGCTGAACCAGGGCGCGGTGGACCTGCTGACCGAGCACGCCAGCGAGGAGCAGAAGCAGACCTACCTGCCCAAGATGATCGCGGGCGAGTGGACCGGCACCATGAACCTGACCGAACCGCAGGCGGGCTCCGACCTCGCCGCGGTGCGCACCAGGGCGGTGCGCGCGGAGGACGGCACCTACCGCATCACCGGCCAGAAGATCGTCATCACCTATGGCGAGCATGACCTGACGGAGAACATCATCCATCTGGTCCTGGCGCGCCTGCCCGACGCCCCTCCGGGCATCAAGGGCATCAGCCTGTTCATCGTGCCGAAGTTCCTGCTGAAGGAGGACGGCACGCCCGGCGAGCGCAACGACCTGCGCTGCGCCAGCCTGGAGCACAAGCTGGGCATCATGGCCAGCCCGACGGCCGTGATGGCCTTCGGCGACAACGGCGGCGCCGTCGGCTATCTGGTCGGCCAGGAAAACCGCGGCATCGAATACATGTTCACCATGATGAACAACGCCCGCCTGGGCGTCGGCATCCAGGGTGTCGCCATCGCCGAGCGCGCCTACCAGCAGGCCCGCGACTACGCCAAGACCCGCGTGCAGAGCAAGGATCTGGCCGAGCCGAAGGGCTCCGGCGTCGCCATCATCCGGCATCCGGACGTGCGCCGCATGCTTCTGGACATGCGCAGCAAGACGGAGGCCGCCCGCGCCCTGGCGCTCTACGCCGGCACGCAGCTGGACGTTTCCCGCCATCATGAGGATGCCGGGGTGCGCGCCGCCGCCACGGCCCGCGTGGACATCCTGACGCCCATCGTGAAGGCCTGGAGCACCGACATCGGCTGCGAGGTCGCCTCCACCGGCGTGCAGATCCACGGCGGCATGGGCTTCATCGAGGAGACGGGGGCGGCCCAGCATTACCGCGACGCCCGCATCACCCCGATCTACGAAGGCACCAACGGCATCCACGCCAACGACCTGACCTTCCGCAAGACCGGACGCGACGGCGGCGAGTCGGCCCGCGCCTTCATCGCCGAAATGCGTGACACGGTGAAGGAGCTGGAAAGCGTTCCCGGCGACGATGGGGAAGCGATCCGCACCAACCTCGCCGCCGGCCTGGATGCGCTGGCGCAGGCGGTCGCCTGGGTGGTGAAGACGCAGGCTGACGGCGACCTGCGCGCCGCCGCCGCGGGTGCCGCCAACTACCTGAAGCTCTGGGGCACGGTGGCCGGCGGCTGGATGCTCGCCCGCTCGGCCGCCAAGGCGCTGGAATCCCTGCGCCAGCCAGGCGCCAACGCGCCCTTCCTGGAAGCCAAGCTGGTCACCGCCCGCTTCTACGCGGAACAGACCCTGGCCCAGGCGCCGGGCTTGCTGCTGCCGATCCTGACCGCCCACCACACGGTCATGGCGCTGAGCGAAGACCAGTTCTGACCCGCACTGTGTGACATTCCAACCACACGTTGCACGAAAACGGCCGGCGCCCGCGCGCCGGCCGTGCCGTTTGTAGAAGGCGCGCGTTTCTCCGATCGTTTGAGACAATCCGGGGAAATCGCCTTATGCGCACTGCCGCCCTCCTCGCCCTGACCATTGCTGGGACCATCGCCGGGATCACCTCCGCCGCAACCGCGCAGGATCTGAGTCCGGCCCCAAGCGCAAGCCGTCCGTTCCACGTCGGCGCCCAGGCCAGCACGCTGGGCTTCGGGCTGGAGGCCGGCTACCGCGCGCACCCGAACATCGGGCTGCGGTTGGGCGGCAACCTGTTCACCTTCAGCACGGACCGCGAGATTTCCGGCATCGACTACGACCTGGACATCAAGCTGCGTTCCTTCGGCGCGGTGGTGGACATCTATCCCGTTGCCAGCAGCGGCTTCCGGCTGACCGGCGGCGCCCGCATCAATTACAACAAGGCCGACCTGACCGGCCGCCTGCCCGCCCCGCGCAGCTTCGGCGGCGTGCTGGTCACCCCGGCCCAGGCCGGCGAACTGACCGGCAAGGCGGAGTTCAACCGCTTCTCCCCCTATGTCGGCGTCGGCTACAGCGGCACGGCCTTCAGCCCGAACTTCAGTCTCGGCCTGGACCTCGGCGTGCTGTTCCAGGGCAGCCCGCGCGTCAGCCTGTCCGCCCCCAACGCCCCGAATTTCCCCGGTGTCGCCGCCGCCCTGGAAAACCAGCGCCGCGAGGTCGAGGACGCCATCCGCCCGGCCCGCTTCTGGCCGGTCGTTTCCATCACCGCGGCCTACCGGTTCTGAGGACCCCCGAAGGCCAAGCTTGTCCCCCCAGGGCACCAACGCCCCGTTGAGCCGTTACCCATCCATGGAACAACCATGGAGAAAGGTTCGATGGTTCGACGTCATATGATCCGCAGCGCCGCGTTCGCCCTCTCCCTGCTCGCCCTTCCGCTTCTGGCCGCGTGCGACGATCAGTCGGCGGAAAAGACCGGGCAGGAGATTGGGCGGACGGTGGACCAGACCGCCGACCGCGCCGGGGAAGCGGCGAAGGACGCCACCGCAAAGGCCGGCCGGATGCTTCAGGATGCCGGCCAAGCCATCCAGCAGAGGGCCCGCGACGCCAGGGACGACATCAAGGAAGCCGACAAGCCGTAAGCGGAATCCGCTCTATGCCTCCATCGGCCCGCGCAGGGTCCGCCAAGCGCAGATCGCGGCATAATAGGCGCTGCTGGCCAGCCAGACGGCCCACGCCACGTCCGGCCGGGCCGGGTGGAGCGCCACGAGGGCGGCGCTGGAGGCCAGCCACGCCGCGCTGATCACGATGTTCAGCCGCATCCAGCGGCGGACGCGGAACGGGTGCAGGAACTTCACCGTCGTGAAGGTCAGCAGCCCCAGCACCACCACGACGGCGGTGTTGATCCAGGGGTTGAGCGCCAGGACCCAGAGATACAGCGCCACCACGTTCCAGATGGCCGGGAAGCCGACGAAATAGTTGTCGCCGCTCTTCATGCCCGTGTTTGAGAAACAGTAGAGCGAGGTCATCAGAATCCAGGCGGCCAACGGCACGCCCAGCCCGGCGGGGAACAGCCCGAACCGATACATCAGCACCGCCGGCACGACCACATAGGTCAGATAGTCGATCACGAGGTCGAGCACCGACCCGTCGATGCCCGGCAGCACCTCCTTCACCGAGGCGCGGCGGGCGAGCGTGCCGTCCACCCCGTCCACCACCAGCGCCAGCCCGAGCCAGGCCAGGCACAGCTTGGCGTCGCCATCCACGGCGGCCAGCAGGGCCAGAAGCCCCAGCACCACACCGCTCGCCGTGAAGGCGTGCACGCCCCAGGCAGACAGGCGCCGCCCGATGCCGTAGCCGCCGTTTCCGCAGGCGGCGTCCTTGCAACCGCTCTCCACCTTGTACCCGCTGCTCACTGGGCGCCCCGTTGTTCCGACAGCGCCAACCTAGCCGTGCGGCGCGCAAAGGCCAAGCGGGACCGTGGTCGACTACTCCGCTGCCCGCACGGACCCAACCGGGGAACGTGCTTCGGTGAAGGCGGGGTTGCCCTTCAGCGCGTCGGGCATGGGGCCGCCGGTAGCCCAGTCCAGAAGCTCCACCGTGTGGACGATGGGAAGGTCGGTTCCGGTGCCGATCTGGGTGATGCAGCCCAGGTTGCCGGCGGCGATGGCGTCGGCCTTCGTGCTTTCGATGTTGCGGACCTTGCGGTCGCGCAGTTGCACCGCGATCTCCGGCTGGAGCATGTTGTAGGTGCCGGCGGAGCCGCAGCAGATGTGCCCTTCCGGCACCTCGCGGATCTGGAAGCCGGCGGCGCGCAGCAGGTTGCGCGGCGGATCCTTGATGCGCTGGCCGTGCTGCATGGAGCAGGCGGAGTGGTAGGCGATGGCCTGCCCCGTCTCCACCACCGGCTCGGTCAGGCCGATGTCGGCCAGGAACTCCGTCACGTCGCGGGCGATGGCGGCGACGCGCATCGCCTTGACCGCATACTCCCGGTCCTCGCGGAAGACGTGGCCGTAGTCCTTCACCGCCGTGCCGCAGCCGGAGGCGTTGATGATGATGGCGTCCAAACCCGCCCCGTCCATCTCGCCGACCCAGGCGTCGATGGTCTTCCTGGCCGAGGCATGGCCGAGGTCGGTCTTGCCCATGTGGTGGGTCAGCGCGCCGCAGCAGTCGGCCCCCTTGGCAACCACCACCTCCACCCCGTGGCGGTTCAGCAGGCGGATGGTCGCCTCGTTGATCTGCGGGGCGAGCACCTGTTGCGCGCAGCCGATCAGCATGGCGACGCGCTTCTTGCGCGGCCCTTCCGCCGGATGCACGCCCGGACGGTCGCTGTAGCTCGGCCCCGGCACGGACTTCGGCGCCAGCGCCATCAGCGCGCGCAGCCGCCCCGGCAGCATCCCGCCGAAGGGCTTGCCGACCCAGGCGCCGAGCAGCGCCAGCCGGAACAGCCGCGGGTTGGGCAGCACGCGGGCCAGCAGCTCGCGGATCGCGCGGTCGGCCGGGTGGCGGGCGTGGGTCGTCTCGATGTGGGCGCGGGCGTGGTCGAGCTCAGCCGCATATCTCTGGAGAACGGCAGCAGACCTGTCGAAGTACCTGACTTCACTCGCGGAAACTGGAACAAGGTCAAGGGATACAGACACGCTTTCGCTGAGTAATCATGGCAATGACACCTGACAGAAATCATAGAAGACTTTCGGGCTGGCTCGCGCTCAGCCCTCTTGTGGTA